>QIJI01000499.1 GCA_003231795.1 Gammaproteobacteria bacterium | reverse complement strand
TGGTTTGACAATAAATTCCATCACCGGGGTTTGCAATCCCGCAACAGGGTCAGGCAAGGTCTGGTTATTTACCAGGCGCCATATTGCTGGTTTACGGCTTCTGGTTGTAACTTACAGCGTAAAATTTAAGCGGCTTAAACATTTCTGATTAGATTGCCCTGAATTCGAGTCTGGCACTTAGTCCGCCCAGCGTGGCTCTATCAAACTTTAGATCAATGTTGTATGACTCAACAATATCCGCCACCACTGCCAGGCCAATCCCCTGACCCTCGGTTGCCTGATCCAGGCGGGTACCCCGGTTGAGTATCTGCTCAATCATATCCGATGCCAGACCTTCGCCATCGTCATCGATTTGCAATATTGCAGATTGACCTTCGTTCTGCGAGACGCTAACGGACACACGTGAACCAGCATACTTAAATGCATTGTCGAGCAGGTTTCCTACCACTTCGAGGCAGTCTCCTTCGTCGATGCGCAGTAATTTCTGCCCGGGCATTTCGCAGCTAACCGAAATCGCCTTTTCCTGATAAACCTTTTCCAGCGCCGACAACAGTTTTTCAATGACGATAATCAAATCGACGGGCTTACTGATTCGAATATCTGAAACACTGGTAGCCTTTTGCAACTGGTAAGAAACAATTTGATTCATTCGATCGGTTTGCTCACGCAAGGTATCAAGCTGTCCCTGATCAACATGTTTCTGATCGCTCAACCCGGTTAGTACCGCCAGCGGCGTTTTAAGGCTATGGGCCAAATCATCCATCGCATTACGATAACGCTCCCGCTGAAACTGCTCGCGTTTTAACAGAATATTGAGGTTTTCCGTCAACGGCGCAATTTCACTGGGGTAATTTTGTTCAAATCCTGTTTGTAGTTGATCCTCAATTGCTTTGACTTCCTGTCCGATCAGTTTCAACGGACGCAAACTCCAGCGGGTTACCCCATACATGACTAGTAGTAACAAGAGCGTAGTTACGATTAACCAGGTCCAGAGTGTTTGTCGGAAACGATCCAGTTGTTCGAAATATTCTACTGCGTTACGCCAGATGACAACATCGTAAGCCTGTAACTGGTCATTTACGTCCGGCCATTGAAGCGCGAATGCAAGTCTGAAATAAGGGGTTGCCAGATGCTCGGAAATTTCAAAATCCCATTTACCCAGGCGAGTTTCGGAAATTGGCGGAAACTGCGTGGTAATTGATTCGGAGCGCCAGACTTCCTGCTTCCGCTGGTTATACAGCAGTGCATACAGACCTGAATTCCGGGTTACCAGATCAGGTTCGAACAGGCGATCCTTCGATACTTTCAGACCAAGACCGGATGAATCCCGGTCAACCGCAGCCAACAGGCTGTAAATGAGCAATTGCAAACCATTTTCCTCGGCTTGCAGGGCACGTTTGACTACAGCGCGTTCCAGCGCGACCGCCGTCAGTACCATGAAGATCACCAGCACTACCGTTGATACCAGGGTCAGCCTGGATTTAATCGATTTCACGCTATTTTGACTGCCCTGCCCTTTCGAGGTTAAAACGGTAACCTCGACCGCGCAGAGTTTCAATAGGCTTTAGTTTTTCATCAGGATCGAGTTTTTGGCGAAGGCGCCGGATAAATACTTCGATGACATTACTGTCATTGTCACTCTCGTCGTCATAGAGATGCTCGGTAAGTACCGTTTTAGAAATAACTTCCCCGGCATGCAACATCAGAAATTCAAGCACCTTGTACTCGTAAGCGGTCAAATTCAGCTCGCGATCGTCGATATAGGTTCGCTGGGTTGAAGTATCCAGGCTTACCGGAGAGCAGACAATACGTGAATCAGACCAGCCCGAGGCACGACGGATCAGGACCCGGATGCGCGCCATCATTTCTTCGTGATGAAAGGGTTTGACCAGATAATCGTCAGCACCTGCATCGAGCCCTTCGACCTTGTCCTGCCAGCGGCCGCGAGCGGTAAGAATCAGAATTGGAATACCATTGCCCTGCCCCCGAATCTGGCTAATAACTTCAAGTCCCGACATTTTAGGCAGGCCCAGATCGATGATCGCAACATCTGCTGGATATTCCTGTACCAGGTAAAAACCTTCGTCGCCGCTAGCGGCACTATCGACCGCAAAACCTTCAGATTTCAGCCGACCAACGATCTGCTGCTGAATATCGATATCGTCTTCTATGACTATCGCACGCATGGAACGCCCCTTGGGTTTACCTGTCGATTAAATCACAGGCGTGAATTGAATGCGCATTTTAATACGCTTGCCCGGGTCGTATGGCATTTCGACATGGTAGCGATTGCCACGATACTTATAGGTAACTTCGTAACTATCGACGACTTCTTCGTAACTCACCTGGTGTCGTATTTTACAAACCTCATCGTAACCAGCGACCTGTCTGGACTGAGCGTGATCGATGCGGCCGTTAACGGCATCATGCCCGATTTTCGCTCCGATTAATGTCCCAAATGCGGTGGCGACCTTGTTGCCGCCCCCCTTGCCAATTTGCTTGCCGATAATGCCACCTATCAATCCGCCAGCAAGCATTCCACCGGCTGATTTATGTGGTTGAAGTTCGGTGCGGTAGACCGGTTCATCCCAGCACTCGCGTACAGGATTTGAAATCCTGACTTGCCTCAGTATCGGTCGGACGTCGACCACGCGGGCGTACTCGTACAAATCTTGTCGCGGACTGTAATCCCGGCTTTTCTGGCCCTGACTTTTGCCGCCCGCGTTAGCAGAAGCGGCAAACACCAGTAAACCAGCAGCAATCATTGGGTAGATCTTGTTCATAGCAGTCTCCTGCCTGGTTGAGGATGACTCGCAATATAGTCGGCTGTAACTGAATCAAAGCTTAATGCCTGGCATCGGCATTACATATGTGAATAATTTACCTTTCTAATGGTGGGTGGCGATCTCAGGAGACGCTTGCTTTTTAGAAGTGAATGCCTAAGCTTGAGCGCTGTTTGAACATCCATCTAAATTATGCTCGCGCTGGAAATTACACAACTACAAAAAACTTACGCCAGTGGCCTAATAGCCCTTAAGGGTATCGATCTCGAAGTTCAGCAGGGTGACTTTTTTGCATTACTCGGGCCCAATGGCGCGGGTAAATCAACCTGTATTGGCATCATCTCAGGACTGGTTAACAAGAGCGACGGCGAAATCCGAATCTTTAATCACTCGATCGACAGCGATTTCCTCATTGCCAGATCGAAGCTGGGATCGGTACCACAAGAGTTCAACTTTAATACCTTCGAGCCGGTAGACGAGATAATCATCAACCAGGCTGGTTACTATGGTGTTCCGGCACGCATTGCCAGACGCGAGACCGAACATTATCTGAAACTGCTGGGTTTGTGGGATCAACGACATTCACAGTCTCGCCAACTGTCAGGCGGCATGAAACGACGCCTGATGATTGCCCGGGCACTGGTACACAAACCCCGTCTGCTAATTCTGGATGAACCAACCGCCGGGGTTGATATCGAGCTACGTCGAAGTATGTGGAAATTCCTCGAACAGATAAATGAACAGGGCACAACCATCATTCTAACCACGCACTACCTCGAAGAAGCCGAACGCATGTGCCGTAATGTAGCCATTATCGACGAAGGAAAAATCATCCAGAACAGTAGCATGGCGTCGCTACTCAGCCAGCTTAAAAGCGAGACATTTGTGCTCTACCTGCGGGATGAACTCGAAGTCGCGCCGCGTCTTGAAAGTTTTTACAATGTAACCCGGGTAAACCATCGCAGCATCGAGGTCGAAGTGCCGGAGCATCATTCAATCAATGATTTGATCAGAGAGCTGGAGGGCCAGAAAATTGTTGTCGAACGCATGCGCAACAAGGTCAATCGACTCGAAGAGCTGTTTATCAAGATGACCAGTGGTCGAGCAACCAGTAGCAAATCGAGCGATAGGGAAAGCCTCTGATGTTGCGTCAGTTCTGGATAGCTTATCTCACGATAACGCGCAAGGAAATAAAGCGCTTTGCCCGCATCTGGGTACAGACAATCTTTCCGCCGGTCGTCATGGTAGCGCTTTATTTTGTTATTTTCGGCAACCTGATCGGGCAGCGCATTGGTGAAATGGATGGAATGTTGTATATCGATTTCATCATGCCCGGGCTGGTGATGATGTCGATAATCACCAATTCCTATGCCAATGTAGTGTCTTCGTTTTATGGTGCAAAATATTCACGGCATATCGAGGAAATACAGATCGCACCGGTACCCAATCTGGTCATACTGCTTGGATTCGTGACCGGCGGCGTGGCGCGAGGGCTCTGCGTCGGTGCAGCCGTGACACTGGTTTCATTGCTATTTGCAGACTTCAGTATCCACAGTCCATTTGTCGTTTTACTGGTGGCCTTGTTAACCTCCTGCCTGTTCTCGATGGCAGGGCTAGTCAATGCCATATTTGCCAATAGCTTCGACGACATCACCATTATCCCGACATTTGTATTAACACCTTTAACCTATCTTGGAGGCATTTTTTACTCAATCAAACTGCTACCCGAAATCTGGCAACAGGTATCGCTTGGCAACCCGATTCTGTACATGGTGAACAGTTTTCGTTATGGCTTCCGCGGCATCAGCGATATCGACCTGATGACGGCACTGATTGTGATTCTGGTTTTTAATGTCGCACTGTTCATATATTGCCTGGCCCTGCTTGAACGCGGCACTGGCATCCGTCAGTGATCGAATTGATCGACATTGGTGTCAATCTGACCAACAAAAGTTTGATGCAGGATCTCGAAGCGATATTGGAGCGCGCAACTGTGGCCGGCGTAGAGCAAATGGTAGTGACGGGAACCAGCTTGGGTGAAAGCCGCAAAGCGATCGCCCTGTGCCGGCAGTACCCGCAACGACTGGTTTCGACCTGCGGCATCCACCCACATCATGCGGGTGACTGGAATGATGACAGTTTCGAGTTACTAGAGTCCATGGCCCGGCAGGACTGCGTTCGCGCAATCGGCGAAACCGGACTCGACTTTAATCGTAATTATTCATCTCCACAGGATCAGGAACACGCTTTTACCCGGCAACTGGCGCTGGCGGTAAAGCTACAAATGCCGGTGTTTTGTCATCAGCGAGACGCCCATAATCGCTTTGTTTCCATTCTGTCGGGATTTCGCGAGCGCCTGGCGCAGGTCGTGGTACATTGCTTCACTGACAATCGGCAGGCGCTTATAGATTATCTTGATCTGGACTGTCACATTGGCATTACCGGTTGGATTTGCGACGAACGCCGCGGCCTCGAATTACAGCAGTTGGTCAAACTGATCCCCGATAATCGGCTGCTACTGGAAACCGATGCTCCCTATCTGCTTCCGCGAAACCTGGTACCAAAACCTTCCAGTCGCATCAACGAACCGGCCTACCTGCCGCATATTCTGCACCATGTGGCACTGCACAGGGATCAGACTAGCGTGAACCTTGCCCGCCAAACCCTGCATAACAGTCGTCAGTTTTTTGGCCTGTAATCCGTCTATCGGATTAATCAGGCCTTTTTAAAACCCCGAAATTTACCTCATTTATGGGGTTACAAGCTGTAATTTCCGGTCTAAACTTAATTCAAAGAATAGACCGCAGGCGTCATGAACGATCAGGTAAAACTCAACTTCTTTGCATCCACCCCGGAGCCTTGCAGTTATCTGGATAACCGCAAGTCGGTAAGTGCGTTTGCCAATCCACATACGGACATGGACATGCAAACTTACAATGAGTTGATTCAGCATGGCTTTCGCCGATCGGGAGGATATATCTACCGGCCACATTGCCCCCATTGTCAGGAATGTGTTTCGGTTCGAGTCCCGGTCAAAAAGCACCAATACTCACGCAACGAACAACGGGTGATTCGCAAGAATGCGGATCTACGCATCAGTATCATGCCGGGGCGTTATCGTGATGAACACTTCGATCTTTATCGCAGATATATTAATAATCGTCACAATGACGGCAGTATGGCCAATCCAGGCAAGTCAGATTATCATCGTTTCCTGATTTGCGACTGGACCGACACCCTGTTCTACGAGTATCGCCTCAACCGGGTACTGGTTGCCGTTGCAGTCTGTGATGTAACCGACAGTGGCCTTTCGGCGGTATACACTTTTTTTGACCCCGACCAGGATAATCGCAGCATGGGACATTTTGCAATTCTGAACCAGATTCACGAAACCGGCCTGCGCGAACTTGACTATCTTTACCTGGGTTACTGGATTCGCGATTGCAATAAAATGAGTTACAAGCGTCGTTACAAACCACTCGAAGCCTATTTAAATGATCAGTGGGTAGTCCTCAACGAATAATCTCAAAGGCACAAGGAATTCATTGAATCCTGATCGCCCTACCGTTACAACAACTTCCAGGGCGTTTCTAAAGTAATCCGCGTAGCTTTACCCAGTCAAACGCAGGACCTGGGTCTGTCTTGCGACCGGGCGCGATATCGCTATGACCACAAATAGCATCGACGCCAATTTCCGCATATCTCTCCGCTAATGAGGTGATCAAGTCGGACAGGCAGTCGTACTGAGCCGCAGCATAGGATTCGTCATCGCAACCTTCCAGCTCGATACCGATCGAATAGTTATTACAGGCCGTTTCTCCACACCACTGCGATTCACCTGCATGCCAGGCGCGGTCATCGAATGAGACAAACTGAATCAGGTTTCCATCGCGCTCTATCAGGCAATGCGCTGAAACGGTCATCTCACCGATCGACTCGAAATACGGATGTGCGTCAGTATCGAGTTGATTGCAAAAAAACTTTTGAATATGACCACCACCGTATTCACCAGGTGGTAGACTTATGCCGTGTATCACGACTAGTTTTATGTTCGTGTTGTCAGGCCTGGCGTCGAAATTGGGTGACCCAATCACTTCAACAGAGCGCAACCAGCCCGCTTCATCAATGGAAAGTTTAGTCATTCGTCAGTCATAACCCGTTATTACTGTTAACCCGAAAAATTCATAAATTATGCACAATCTCGCTGGTCTATGGAATCCACAGGAAATATATACCTTCAAGGGGCACCGAGGTCCTCAGTCGCGCGGAATCACTGATACGGGACTCCTTCGGATATTTCCCTGTGAAATCAATAGCCTGCGCGATCTTCGCGCAAATTTATGAAATTTCCGGGCTTATTCAAATTTCTCTATTCAAATTTCTCGCCGTCGGCACGATAGCTTACCACTCTTGAATCAGGATCTTAATCGCCCACAGCAACAGGCTGTCAAATGTATCGACAGGCCCTGCCTGGTTATCGCAGGCGCGGGTAGTGGCAAAACCGGTGTTATTACCCGAAAAATTGCCTGGTTGATTGAGCACGGATACCGGGCGCAACAAATCTACGCGGTCACCTTTACCAATAAGGCTGCCCGTGAAATGCGCCAGCGTGTTTCAAAGCTACTCGATAGCAAGGCTACCAAAGGCCTTAAAATTTCGACCTTCCATAGTCTGGGCCAGCGAATATTGTTGCACGAAGCGCACCGACTGGGCTATCGCCGTGGATTCAGCATTATGGACTCCCGTGATGTAGAAACCTGCCTCGAAGGGCTTGCTCAGCGAATCGATCAGGAATCGGATTTCATCAGGCAGAGCATGGTTCAAATCGGGCGATGGAAAAACGATTGTATCGATCCGCAAACCGCGACTGCTACGGCCAGTGATGCATTGACCCAGGCACAAGCTCGCCTGTATCTCGAGTACCAACAGCAATTGCTTGCCTGTAACTCGATGGATTTCGATGACCTGATTATGCTGCCGCTGCAACTTTTCCGTCGATATGATGAAGTATTACATCGCTGGCAGGAGCGCATCCGATACCTGTTGGTCGATGAATATCAGGACACCAATACCAGTCAGTACGAACTGGTCAAAGCCCTGTGTGGAATTCGCCAGAAACTAACTGTTGTCGGAGACGACGACCAGTCGATTTATGCCTGGCGCGGGGCGCGCCCTGAAAATCTACAGCGACTGCAGCGGGATTTCCCAACACTGGAAGTCGTTAAACTCGAACAGAACTATCGCTCTACCAGCCGCATACTCGGAGCAGCCAATCAGTTGATTGCCAACAATCAACACATTTACGATAAAAAGCTCTGGTCGGCATCGGGTGCTGGAGATCTGATTCGAGTATTCCCCTGCAAAAACAGCGAAGACGAGGCCAATCGAATTGTCGTCGATATTCTTAGTAAACGCTTCCAGGAAAATACGCCTTGCCATCAATTTGCAATTCTTTATCGCAGTAATTTTCAATCCCGTAGCTACGAAAAAGCGCTGCGCGATCATTCGATTCCCTACCAGATAACCGGTGGTAATGCCTTTTTTGATCGGCGCGAAATCAAGGACCTCATGGCTTACCTGCGGTTACTGACGAATCCGGACGACGATCAGGCACTGCTCAGAATCATCAATGTGCCGCGACGTGAAATTGGCGCCACCAGCATCAAGGCCCTTGCCACATATGCTGGAGCACGCAAACGCAGCCTCGATATTTCAATGCGTGAACTGGGATTACTCGAATCAATTAATAATCGGGCACGTATTCGTATTCAGGGTTTTATCGCCTTGATTGAAGAACTGCGACACCAGGCTCAACAGGATGACGCCATGAGCCTGTGCCGAAGTTTAATATCAAAACTCGACTATGCTGACTGGCTTGGTGAAACCTGTACTTCGACCAGGCAGGCGGAAATAGCGATGGAAAACGTGATGGAACTCATTAGCTGGATCGGCAATCTGCAAAAGGATCGAGACGACAAATCACTGGAAGCAATCGTATCGCATCTATCGCTGATGTCGATTCTTGAAAATAACAACGAAAAAAATCAGCAGGATGCGGTTCAATTGATGACGATTCATGCATCCAAAGGTCTTGAGTTTGAAAATGTTTACCTGGCTGGATTTGAGGAGGACTGTCTCCCACATCACCAGTCACAGGACGTGGACGGTATCGAAGAAGAGCGCAGACTGGCCTATGTCGGTATCACCCGGGCAGTATCAAGTTTGACTTTAAGTTATGCAAAAACCAGGCAGAAATATGGCGAAACGATTCAATGTGAAGCAAGCCGCTATCTTTTTGAGCTGCCGGAAGCTGATCTCGAGGGTGCCGAGCATACCCAAAGTAAGTTATCCGAATCCGAAAAACACCAACAGGGACTGGATACCTTTGCTGATTTGAAAGCGCTACTGGGTACTTCAGATTAAATGGCAGCCTAAGTTGCAGCTTGAATGGCCAAAAAAAACCAGGGCACCGGGCACTGGCTTTTTTAAAGTAAAAATTCAGAGGTTAGTGAGCGAGAATCTGGCTCAGGAATAATTGAGTACGTTCATGTTGCGGGTTATCGAAGAATTCATGCGGGTCATTTTCTTCAATAATTTCACCTTCATCCATAAATATGACCCGATTAGCAACCGTTTTTGCAAAACCCATCTCGTGGGTCACACAAAGCATGGTCATGCCTTCACCTGCCAGTTCGATCATGACGTCGAGCACCTCTTTGATCATTTCCGGATCCAGTGCCGAGGTCGGCTCATCAAACAACATAATTCGGGGACTCATACACAGTGATCGGGCAATGGCAACGCGTTGTTGCTGGCCGCCGGATAACTGCCCGGGAAATTTTAATGCCTGCTCGGGGATTTTTACCCTCGTCAGATATTTCATTGCAATTTCTTCGGCTTCCTCACGCGGGGTCTGTTTCACCCAGATCGGCGCCAGCGCACAATTTTCCAGTACCGTCAGATGTGGAAACAGGTTGAAATGCTGAAACACCATGCCGACCTCGCGTCGCACCGCGTCGATATTTTTCAAATCGTTGGTCAGCTCGACGTTGTCGACAATAATATCTCCCTGCTGGTGCTCTTCAAGCCGGTTGATGCAGCGAATCAAAGTTGATTTTCCGGAACCGGAAGGACCGCAAATGACGATTCTTTCACCGCGGTATACATCAAGATTAATATTCTTGAGCACGTGAAAAGAGCCATACCACTTGTGCATTTCCTTGATTGTAATGGTCAACTCATCAGAGACTTTGAGTTTGCTGGCCCCTGCTTCCAGTTCGGCCACCGCCTCATCACTTACTTGCTCTTGCTCAGTCATAGTTTAATACCTTGGGTTAATGTCCGGTATGGAGTTTCTTTTCCAGATAGAGGGAGTACCTTGCCATTGCGAAGCAGGATATAAAGAAAAATATCGCAACAAACACGTAGATTTCTGTCGACAATCCCTGCCACTTGGTATCAGCCAGCGAGGCGCGACCCATGCCGAGCGGATCGAACAAGCCAATGATAATGACCAGAGTGCTATCTTTATACAGGCCGATGAAGCTGTTCACGATTCCGGGAATAGAAATTTTCAAAGCCTGCGGCAAGATGATCAGTCGCATCGACTGCCAGTACTTCAATCCCATCGCATCGGCAGCTTCGGTTTGTCCCTTGGGTATTGCCTGCAAACCACCACGGACAACCTCGGCAAGATAGGCCGAAGAAAACAGCGTGACCATGATCAATACGCGCAGCAGCAAATCGAAAGTAGTACCCGGCGGAAGGAAATAGTTGAGCATGGTCGAGGCGACAAACAACAGCGTGATCAGCGGCACCCCGCGGATAAATTCGATAAACCCGATACAGATAATTCGCAACGCGGGCATATCCGATTGCCGTCCGAGCGCAAGCGCGATGCCAATCGGCAAGGATACTACGATGCCGGTAACGCCAATCACCAGCGTCAGCAGGAAGCCGCCGAATTTATCGGTATCTACCGGTTCGAGCCCAAACCCGCCAATCAGCAGCCACACAAGAATCACCGGGGCGAGTAGCGCGAACCAGAGTCCTTGCTTGCGATAGGGGGCATGATCAAACAGAACCGGGTAAAACGCGGCCAGCATAATGAAAAATGCGATGTTAACTCGCCAGCGCTCGGCCGCTGGATAAAAACCGTACACAAATAATTCAAATCGCTTCCCGATGAATGCCCAGCAGGCTCCCATTGGATGACCAGCTTCTTTGGCAATGGCACGACAATCGTCGCGCGAATCGGCCTGCAATACCGCATCGAGGAAAACCCAGCTCATCAACGGCGGTATGATCAGATAGAGTAAGTAGACGGTCAGTACCGTAATGACAATATTGGTTGTCGAGTTCAGCAGGTTGCCGCGAACCCAGCCAACAAAACCAATGGTGTTCGACGGGGGTGGCAGGTCTGGATGGGTACCCGGGGCGTAAGTTTGCTCAGTACTCATCTTATCTCTCCACCAGCTTCATTTTCTTGTTGTACCAGTTCATAAACCCGGAAATCATCAATGAAAACGACAGGTACAAGGCCAGTACGATGGTCATACATTCCATTTCACGGCCAGTCTGATTCAACGATATTCCGCCAATGGTAGCGACAATATCCATGTATCCGATCGCAATCGCGAGCGACGAATTCTTGGTAATATTGAGATACTGGCTGGAAAGGGGGGGGATAATAACACGCAGAGCCTGCGGGATGACGACCAGTGACATAGTGCGCCCCGGCTTGATTCCGAGTGCATAAGCGGCTTCGGTCTGGCCGTGACTGATGGCCTGAATACCCGCACGTACAATCTCCGCGATAAAAGCAGCGGTATAAAGCGACAAGGCCAGCGTCAGCGCGATAAACTCCGGCCTTATCACCAGCCCACCTTTAAAATTAAAGCCTTTCAGTGCGGCATATTCAAAAGTCATCGGTGACCCGGCCAGAAAATAGACCAGGGTGGGGCCGAGGACCATGGCGGCGAGGCCAATCCAGAACACCGGGTAAGCTTTACCGGTCTGGTCCTGGACCTTTTGCGCATAACGGCGAAACCACCAGGCAAAACAGACGGCGATAAAAAGGGTAATGAACACGGCCCACATCGCCGGCTCAAACAACGGTTTGGGGGTATAGAATCCGCGATTGGTCAGGAAAAATGTTCCGTCGGCAAAATTCATCGCATTTTTCGGGACCGGCAACGTATTCACCACGATGCCGTGCATCAGCAAGATATGGAGTAACACCGGCACATTGCGCACATATTCGATATAGACGTAAACAGTTCTATTGATCAGCCAGTTGGTAGATAGACGCAGTACGCCGAGAACAAAGCCGAGGGCAGTCGCGATGACCACACCGGTGACCGCGACCAGCAAAGTATTTAAAATACCGACCATGGCGGCACGGTAGTGTGGACTACGTGAGTTGTATTCGATTAGCGTCTGATTGATATCGTAATTCGACGCTTCCGACAGAAATTTAAAGCTATATCCTTTGCCGATAGCTTCCAGATTGACCATCGCATTGCGTACAACGTAAAAAAGGAAAGCAAATAACAGAGCGATGGTGATGACCTGGATCGCGACCGAACGCATTTCCTTGTCGTTGACTATTCGATATAGCAGAGATGTATTGCTGGATGTATCGCTCATATTACGTTATCTCCCGAAGAATCAGTCATACTTTTACCACCGTAAATCAACAAAGCGGCGGTCTTGCGACCGCCGCTCCGGTACTACTGGTTTAGCGAACAGGTGGTGCGTACAAAATACCGCCGTCAGTCCACTGCGCGTTCAAACCACGAGACAGACCGAGCGCGGTATTGACACCAATGTTGCGCTCAAAAATTTCGCCGTAGTTACCTACCGCAGAAATAGCGCGTACTGCCCATTGCTTGTCAAGACCGATCATTGAGCCAAAGTCGCCTTCGGTTCCAGCAATCCGGTTGATCGAAGGATTTTTTCCGGCTTCCATGGATTGACCCTTGATACTGGCCTGGGTAATACCGAGTTCTTCAGCAGCGATCAGCACGTTTAACACCCAGCGAACAACATCTGCCCATTCGTCATCGCCCTGTCGAACCGCCGGTCCGAGTGGCTCCTTGGAAATGATTTCAGGAAGAATGATATGCGCATTGGGGTTCTCAAACGAGCTACGAGTTGATGCCAGACCCGATGCATCAGTGGTGTACACATCGCAACGACCAGCCAGGTAGTTTACCTGCCCTTCTTCGTTGGTTTCGATCGCTACCGGCTCATAACTCATGCTATTGGCGCGGAAGTAATCAGCCAGATTCAACTCGGTAGTGGTTCCGGTTTGAATACAGATCGATGCACCGTCAAGTTGGCTTGCCGAGGTTACACCCAGTGCTTTGGGCACCATGAATCCCTGGCCATCGTAGTAGTTTACACCCAGGAAAGTCAGTTTCAGATCCGCGTCACGACTCATGGTAATGGTGGTGTTGCGATAAAGCAGATCACCTTCACCCGAATTCAGCACGGTGAAACGGGTCTTACCCGTGGTTGGCACAAACTTGACCTTGTTGGGGTCACCCAGTACTGCGGCGGCTGTGGCACGACAAAAATCAACGTCGAATCCTTTCCAACGACCAGTGTCGTCAGGCGCACCAAATCCGGCAACACCGGTGGTTACAACGCATTTCAGCTCATCCGCAGCTTGTACGTCTTGTAGCGTACCTGCATTTGCCACACCTGC
>QIJI01000109.1 GCA_003231795.1 Gammaproteobacteria bacterium | reverse complement strand
CGGGGTCGATAAAATTCAGGCGATTGCGACCGAGTTTCAAGTATGTCCGTTCGAACTAAGCCTTCAGATGCTGTGCTGGAGCGATATCGTGATCTGCGATTTTAACTATGTTTTCGATCCACAGGTGCAACTCAGCTATTTCCGCCTCGACCAGAGGCGCAAGGTGTTGTTGATTGACGAGCTACACAACCTCGTCGATCGTGCGCGCGGAATGTACTCCGCCAGTCTGACGCGCAGGCAAATCAAGCAGGCCATCGATGCCGGTAACAGTTCACAGATTACGCAGGCGCTCAAATCGATACAGCAGGCGCTGGATCGGGAGTTGCAGGGTCAACAACAAGATGAACGCATCTGCGAGCTAGTGCCGGAGAGTCTGCTTAACGCGTGTCAGAAATTCAGCGATAAACTCGGCTTCGATATCTTTACTAACAAACATATAGCGACCGAGACACTTGAACTATCGAAAGCCGTTTTTCGCTTTCAGGCGATCAGCCAGCTCTACGCCGGGCACCACCGCGTTATCGGTTACAAGCCATTGCAACAGCGTGAATTGAAATTATTATGCCTCAACGCATTTGAATATCTGCGCGATTGCTACCCCTTGTTCCAGGCCGTGTGCGGTTTTTCGGCAACCTTATCGCCGGCAGATTATTTTCAGCAGGCGCTGGGGCTGGAATGCCGCAGCCTGAGTCTCGATTCAGCCTTTCCTCGCGAAAGACTACGGGTATGCATCGCAAGTTACGTCGATACCCGCTATCGCGAACGTGAAAACTCGATTGACGCAATCTGTGAATCGATCAAACGCAGTTCCCAGGTAAAGCCGGGTAACTACCTGGTATTCTTTTCGTCCTACTTTTTCATGCAACAGGTGCAGGATCGATTCGCCAACCTTTATCCTGAAATTGAAACGCGGATGCAGCAGCGTGATTTTGACGAGGCCGCGCAACATGGATTCTTGAACGCGTTTTTCGAAGGCAGCAATCAACTGGGTTTCGCGATTATGGGCGGTCGCTTCGCCGAAGGAATCGATTATCAGGATGACGCGCTGATCGGTGCGATCATCGTCGGCGTCGGTCTGCCGCAGGCAAGCAGTGAACAAAAACTGATTCAGGATGATTTTGACAAGATGCAACTCGATGGCTTCGATTATGCATTTCGATTTCCCGGTCTCATCAGGGCAATGCAAAGCGCAGGACGCGTGATTCGCAGCGACCGCGATCGCGGCATCGTGGTGCTGCTGGATCAGCGCTTTCAACACACTGCTTATCGGGGCAATCTGCCAGCTTACTGGGAGATACAAAACTGCATTAATCCGTTATCGCTTGAATCATCGTTAAAAGACTTCTGGCAGCAGGTCGATGAGAATGAAACAGGCAGCAAGTCATCATAATTATAAGAGCCTAGTCCTGCATCTTCTGATTAACGCTGTCGATCTTGTCCTGCATGGTTTGGTCACGATCGACGCGCGTACCAACGCGCAAGGTACTGCCACAACGCGGCGCACCCATTTGATGCATTTTTTCATGGCATTGCTTGACCGCCGCCATGACCTCGTCCCAGTCACCCTCAACATTGGTACCATAGGAATGCATTTCATGACTGAGGCCCGAGGCCTCGAATATTCGCTGGCACTCGACCACGTATTTCGAAACCGACACGCCAACACCCATCGGCACCACGCAAATATCAATCAGCACATTCATTGAATTTTCCGTAATTTAAAGAATTGAATTCAGTATACTGCCCTGCTAAAGCTACTCGTATCCGGTGAGTTCCATATATCCGATGCCGGACGGCTTGCCGGATTCATCCTCCACCAGCACTACACCTTCCCAGTAGGGAACCTGGGTATCCAGCCACTGTTCGTCATATAGCGGTTTGATACGCCAGCTTCGCTTCTGCTCGACCAGTTCCAGTTGCCATTCCATCGGCAACTTACGAGACTTGTCATCACCGGTTGCCACTTTGCGGATATCGGTAAAGGATAAATTGATAGCGCCCCGACCGAGATGCCGAGATTTTCCGTTCGGACTGATCCAGCTACCGCTAAGCCAGTGTTTGCCGTCTTCCTGGCGTATTTGGTAAACCATTAACTTGTATCCATCATTCAGATGTAGCGAAAACCAGTCCCAGCCCATTTGATTATCGGCCAGAGACTGCGAACTCCACTCGCGATCGAGCCAGCCCTGTCCTTTCAGATAAGTCTTGTTGAGTCCCTGGTTAACGAAACCACGCACGCGAATATGTGGCTGGCTGTAATAATAGCTGGCCAGCCCCTGTTCTGACTTCTGGCTGTAACCGTTTATCCCGTTTTGCACCAGTTCACCGGTCGCTTCAAGCAACAGGATGACATCGCGATCGCCGACACTGAAACTGAGTTTCGCCGGAAACATCCCGGCACCATTCGAACGCCATTGCCAGTCATCGATCCACGCGTTGAAAGGCGAACTGTCGCTGACGTTTTCGACGCCGGCCTGGCCAATTCCACCGCGCGCAAAACGTTGCTCATAGAAATGACCCTCCGGCGTTGTAATAGCGGCATGCGCCATCCACACCTGGTTGCTACTCCAGCCGGTTTCAATCGGCGCTGGACTCAAACTCTGGCGGAACAGCGTCCATTGCAAACCCCAGTTGCGACCATCGCTATCGGAAAGGTTTGCGGTCAGGTACCACCATTCGATGCGATAGTCAGGGTGGGCACCGTGATCCCGCGGAAATGTTAATATCTTGCCCGGCGTAACCTGGGCGTATCCGATGCCAGAATCGCGCAAAGCGTCCATTTCCTGCGCCTGTAGCACCAGGGTGAACAGGCAACCCAGCATAAATCCAGCCAATCGCCCAATTAGTCGCCCAGTTAAAAGCATCAAACTGCTTCTCCGAGTTGCGCCAGCGCACGTGGCATCTGGCGTCGCCATTGAAATGAAACCAATAGCAAAATCAGCGCAATAATCAACAACACAATTCCCGCTATCCGGATCGCCGGACCAATATCCCAGGCCAGCGGCATGCTCCAGCCAAAGCTGATGACATTGATCTTGTCAATCAATATCCAGCTTAACAAAGCGCCCAACGGTATCGAAAACAGCCATACCACCAGACTGAAAATTAACAGCGGTGTCGCCACCAGCAATAATTGCTCGGATTGTCGCAGGCCCAGCGCTCTCCATTGTGCAAACTGCGGCAGTCGTTCCTGCAAAATCGCCAGCAATGATGCCAGTAACGCGATCGCGGCAACAATCATAGTGAGCAAATTCATCGCCGCAGTAATAGCAAATGTCCGATCAAATATCCCCACTGAAAGTTTGCGTATCTGTGCCTGCGCGATCCAGTCACCTGGATCTGCTCCCATCGACTTCAGACTGGCCTCGGCCTGCTGCATGGCATCCTTATTGTCTTTGTTTAACCACAGTGCAATGCCTCGCGAATAGTAATGTTTCCACTGGTTTGCAACTTCGTAATCCGGCAAGTAGAACTGGTAATACGGATTTCCGTAATCATAAAAAACTCCGACCACTTCATAATTTTGCATTCCCGAATCGGCTTGCAACCCTATGACATCACCAATCTGCACACCCGCGAGAAAATGAACCTGTTCGTTCACCAGGACGGTACCCGGTTTTTCGCGCCAGCTTCGACGCGCGTCTTCGGCTGATTTGCCCTGCCACCGCGACAATGGAATAACGAGGCTATCAGGAGCCCGGGTATCGACACCGCGAATCAATGCGGGTCGGCCCTGCCACCGGCTGCTAACCCCGATTCGATGGTGGCTAAAGGCTAGCCAATCCGCGTTATCGGCGGAAGGCTGTAAGTTGCGGTAATCAAGTGCAGCGTCGTGTAGATAAATATCCGCACTCTGGCGCACTTCAAGCCAACCGACAAAAGCACCCCGAAAACTGTCAACCAGCGTGCCGACGCCGAGATTGGCGGTCAATGCCAGCAACAATGCCATCATCGCGCTGCGCAACGCCGGTAACTGCGACCAGCCATCGCTAACCATCCAGCGCGCAAGTAGCTTATCAGCAGGTAAAAGGCGGGCAGTAAGACGCAAACTGGTGGCTAACAGTGCCGGCAGAATCCAGGCCGCGGCAAACAGCATCGTGCCGAGCATTGCAAAACCCTGCCAAACCGTGTCGATCCAGCCATAAAATACCCACGACAGCAAAAACAACAGTAGCGCTGCCCAGGCGAGGCGCCGTCTGGACTGCGCTTCGTCGTGCAAAAAGCTATCGCTGCCAAACGCTTCCAGGCTCGGGCGATTTAATTGCCGGTAAAGCGGCCAGCCTAATGCCCATATCAGGCCGATCAGCGTGATACTCCAGGCCTGTAACAGCGTCCAGGCGTTGACATCCAGATCAACAGCGACCGTGGCATCGTAAAGACTTTGCAGGCTCGAACCGAAACTCGGCAGCAAGGCCTGCGCCAGCACAATGCCAATTAAAAAGCCAAGCAGACTACCGATCAGGCTCCAGACCAGCGTTTCCAGCAAGATTGCCGACAATAGCTGGCGTCCGGTGCAACCCAGCAAACGCAGATTCAGCAGAGTCGATCGACGATACCAGAGTGAAAAGCGTACCGCGTTGAACACGATGAACAATCCGACCGCAAAAGAAAGCAGGCTCATCGCGGTCAGTTGACTGTGCAGACTTTGGGTCAATTGATTCAGATCCAGATATTGCTGGTTTTCTACCAGCTTCAGATCCGGCGGCAGCAATTGCTCAAGTCGTTTAAATTCTGTGGCGCTCAGTTGACCTACCGTCAGGTAGCTGAAGCGATCTGAGCCGGATAAAGCCATGGCCGCAGCAATATCGATCAATACCCGGCGCCCTTGCTGCTCGCGTGATTGAATTAACGCTGGTGGCAGGCGCCGACCGTCACGCAATTCAAGCTGCTCGCCCTCCTCCAGACCGAACTCCCTGGCCAGCACCGCAGGCACCCAGGCGCGAAATGGCGGCTGGATAAATTCTAGCCAGCTATCAGAAAAGTTTTCGCCCGAACGACCTGATTCGACGTGATCTCCTTGATCCCCGAGTGCCAGAATATCGGTTGCAATCAGGTGAATCGAAACACCGCTGGTGGTGCTGACATTTAACTCGATCACCGGAAACACCTGGCGCAGGCCGGCGCGACGCAAATCGATATAAGTCGATTGCTCGATACCTTCGTCGCGCCGATTTTTAATCCAGTAATTAGCCTGCGCGCCAAGCAGGTTTTGGGCCTGGCGGTAACTGTTTTCGGCATGTTGATTGATAATCTGGACAGCAGACCATAAACCAACCCCGGCGATTAATCCCACTGTCAGAAACAGGGTTTGCCAGGGATGCCGCCAGTAATGACTCAACATGGCTTTCAATATCCACGCGAAAGCGCTAGTCCGCATACGTCACCTAATTCCTGCTGCGGGCGCCGCAAAGCGCGCTGTGACAAGCTGTGCTCGCGACGTAATTCGATGACGTATGCGGACTAGTCATTCGATCAAACTCAGCTTGCCATTGTGCAACTGCACTCGCCGGTCCATAAACTCGGCCATCGCAGGGCTATGGGTTACCATCAACAAGCTGCTACCCGCCTGCCTTACCAGATCGGTGAACAACTTCATCACTTCCAGGCTCGAGGCCTCATCGAGATTACCCGTCGGTTCATCCGCCAGCACCAGCTCGGGTTTATGCATTAACGAACGCGCAATGGCGACGCGCTGTTGTTGGCCGCGCGACAACTGGTAGGGAAATTTTTTAAGCTGCGATCCCAGCCCCAGACGCTCAACCAGTTCGGTCTCGTACTGTGAATCCAGCCGTTGACACAACGCCGCCTGAAAACGGATATTATCGAGGATGGTCAAGGTCGAAATCAGATGAAACTGCTGAAACACGAGACTGAGCTGCGAGCGCCGCATTTCCGCCAGGCTCGATTCCGTGTCGCTGTGCACGGCATGCCCTGCAAATTGAATTTCGCCGCTATCGGGTCGATCAAGCCCGGCAATGAGATGTAGCAAGGTCGATTTGCCGCTACCGCTTTCGCCCAGCAAAGCCACCGATGAAGCGGCTTCCATTTTGAACTCGAGCTGATCTAGCACCTGCTGGCGAACATCGGCGTAGTGGTAGGATTTGCACAACTGTTTGATAGATAACATAGCGGTCAAATGCTACCCGAAATTCAAAGGATATTCAGAAGACAGTTACTTGGGGAGCCTCTGATCAATTCATGAATGAACCTGTTGTGTCCAAAATGACCAATTTCTGCGTTGTGAAACCTGGCAAAATCCCGACCAGGCACTCAGATTGCCAGGATGTCCAAAGGGCTTTTCACCGCATTGCCCCCTCGTTCCAGAACATGCGCAGTATAATCAAGGGGTCAGACTCCTCGATTTTAGATACAGTTCGGACTTCCTGTCACCACCGGGAAATAGAGGGCTAGGTCTCACATTTCAACAATTGTGCAGTAATGTGAGACCTGGCTCTAATTTTTCCTACTTTGGCACATTGCGATGCCGTCGAGATAGGGGGAGTCCATCTCATTCGTTAGATGCCCGTAATTAGCATATCTATGGCATCGAGAATCTCATATCTAAAATCTTCGATCGTAGATACTTCTTTAGATAAGATCGCTGCCGGAACAGATGTCAATTGGTGAGTAAGTAGAACATAATCCTTTCCTTGAATTAGAACCACAGGACAAAGCCTTTCGACTTCGATTTTATTGAGAGCTGTAGGTTTAGCGAAAGGAATAACTAATCGGGTATTCAAATCGGAAAGCAAGGAATTTTGTATATCAACAAAATACGGGTATGTATTCTTTGATCGTTTGTCTTGATTCCTATATACCGAAAACTGAGGCATTACAATTCTCGATATTTATCCGAAAATAATCCACTTTTATCAGCAAGATTATTAAGTGCCGAAATAGCTTTTCTATTTCTTTTTAGCCATTTGTCTTTTTCAGCATGCTTCAACTCGGCAATTAAGGCTTTTTCCAGGGTTGCAGACAAATTGATATTCATTTTTCGTGCACGAGATAACAGGTCGCTATTCACACTAAGATTGGTTGGTTTTTTCGTAGCTGTAGAATCAAAAATATGAGACATATTGCAAACCTATATATACGCATCTATCATGCGCATTATTATGCATATATATGGGCATCTAACAAGTGACTATGGTTCCGAGTCAAGTATTTAGATCATATTTTCATCCCACATGGTTCCATTTTTGACCATCGTATTTAAGATAATGAGTTGCTTGCGCATGCAAGCAACGATAGCTATTTTCCTGGGTTTTCCAGCAGCGACCAATCGTTGATCATGGGCTTTAGTTTTGGATGACATTGAATGGCGGACAAGAAATAGAGGCCCAGGGAATTACAAAACTTTATCGTAGAGCAACCGACTTCAGGAAATATTATAAAAGGTAGTGGTGGCATTCGAAAACTCAGATGGAAAAGTAGCGGGCATGGTAAAAGAGGATGAGCACGAATCATTTATTACTGGGCAACAAGTCAAGAACAAATATTTATGCTTTACGCTTACCCGAAGAAAGATATGTCCGACTTAACAAAGGACCAGTTAACGGGACAGCACTGATTTGGCTTATAACAATGCTTTGAACCGGATCAACAAATCCCTACGCGTTTCGTCGCTCGGTTAATGCGGCGTTATGCGGCTTGATCGTGATGCGCAACATGCTACACTCTTTCAATGATTAAGTCCTTCAAACACAAGGGTCTAGAGAAGTTTTACGAGAGTGGCAACACTAAAGGAGTTCAAGCAAATCATGCAAAAAAACTGAGGATGCAACTCGCAGCTTTGGATACTGCCCGATCAATTGATGATATGGATATCCCCGGATACAGATTGCACCAACTTACCGGTGACAGAAAGAGTATCTGGTCTATTTCGGTCAATGCAAATTGGCGTCTTACCTTTGAGATTGAAGAAGGAAATATTTACATATTAAATTACGAGGATTATCACTAATGGCTATGCGCAACCCCCCTCATCCTGGTGAGTTTATTTCTGCCACTTATATGGAACCATTTGAACTAAGTTGTCGATTTTTGGCTTCGAAGCTTGATGTAGCGGCATCAACTTTGAACCGGGTTCTGCAAAAGCAAAGTGGCATCAGTCCTGTAATGGCACTGCGGTTATCAAAATCTTTAGGGCGCAGCCCCGAGAGCTGGCTGGCAATGCAAGATGCCCATGATTTGTGGCAGGCAAGGAAACAGGTGAAACTAGGCAAAGTTAAAAAGATATCCCTCACCGCCGCATAACAAATGCAGTCGGACGCGGCTAAATCCGCGCCGCTGAGCGAGACATTATGAGTATTGATGGCTAACGAGCTTTGCATCTATATCACAGGATTGCCGGGAGCCGGTAAAAGTACAATTGGCAAGTACGTATCTGATTTTCTGTCTATTCCGATACTCGATAAAGATGACTATCTAGAAACACTTTTCGAATCTCGGGGAGTTGGCGATTCAAATTGGAGACACAAGCTAAGTCGTGAAGCAGATCAGCTTTTTAGGAACGACGCTGAATCAAAGAACAAAATCGTGCTCGTTTCACATTGGCGACCGAAAGGTGCCTCGGTAAATTTTGGAACACCATGCGACTGGCTAGTGAATACCTTCAATGATGTAATTGAAATTTGCTGTGATTGCTCAGTCAGCGTAGCTGCCAATCGATTCATCAATAGAGCTCGGCATACGGGCCATGTGGACGAATCAAGATCTAGTACAGAAATCAAGGCCTGGTTAAGCGAGTATGCAGTTCATCTTCCTATTGGTTTTGGGAGGTGTATCTCGGTAAACAGTGAAAGCGAAGGATGGAAAAATAGAATTGGAAATGAATTTCAGAAATGCTCATAACAATGGGCTGCAGGCAGACATTTTTTCCGTTCGTTCGTCACTCTAAAAATGCCGCCGAACCCAACGTTATGATGCGGTATGGAAGATCATGAATTTCGAATGGAACGACAAGAAAGCAATCGAAAACCTTCGAAAGCATGGAGTTTCATTCGACGAAGCTACTACCGTATTTGGCGATCCTTTGGCAATAACTTATCACGATCCACTACACTCGCTGGAGGAGAATGTGGTGCACCAAAGAGTGTGACCCCAAAAGTAGTTTTATGTTGTCGAATCCAAATGCCCGCTACGCGTTCCTTTTGATCGCCGATGCGAGGCGTTACGTTTAAACTGAGATCATAGTTTGATTGTTTCTAAAACTGAAAGGTTGGTATTGAGAGAGGCCTCATTTGATGATTCTGAATTCATACTGAAACTTGTAAATGAGCCGGCATGGCATGAATTCATTTCCAGCCATTCAATAGATTCGATAGAAAAAGCATCTGAATATGTAGAACAGAAAATGATAGCCATGTATCAAAGATATGGTTTTGGATTGTGGGTGGTTGAAAAAATCGATGATGCAATCCCAATTGGAATTTGTGGTTTACTTAAGCGAGATTCATTGCCATACATCGATTTAGGATTCGCGTTATTGTCAAAATATCGGGGGCAAGGTTTTGCTTTTGAGGCTTCAATGGGTTCATTAATGTATGCCAGGAATAAATTAAAGATGCAAAAAATAGTAGCAATATCAAATCCATCAAATACACGTTCAGTGAAGCTACTAGAAAAAATGGGGTTTCTTTATGAGTCAAAGTTTTCTCATCCAGGCTCAGACGAGGTTCTTTCATTATATGCAAGAAAATAATAAGGCTTTTAACCGGATCACCAGAACGCTTCGTGTTTTACCGCCCGGTTAATGCTGCGTTACATTGTGACCGCTGATGCCGGGCATTATAAGTCTTTGTTTCCTGCTAGCGGCCAAATGTACTAAAATGTATTACATTCGACTACAAAGTGGAGATATCAAGTGGGTGTTACCAGCATTCGTTTAAGTCCAGAAGTTGAGACTCCCCTCAAAATTCTGTCAGAGCGCCTTGACAGGAGTAAAAACTATTTGATCAATCAAGCTGTTAAGGAATATGTCGCAAGACAAGCTATGGAAGATTCTCGGTGGGAGGATACTTTAAAGGCGCTCGCCTCTGTAAAAAAGGATAAAGGTTTTGACGAACAGGAAGTGGTTTCCTGGATTCAATCGTGGGGAACAGACAATGAATCGTCACCTCCTTCAAAATGAATTTGAATTTTTCTCCAGAAGCCGTTGAGGATTTGACCCGGCTCCGTGAGTTTATCGTAGAAAAAAACCCCATTGCAGCACACCGAATAGCGACCGAATTATTGCTTGGGCTTGAGAAACTGAAGGTATTCCCGGAAATTGGTCTTGAAGTAGATCGGGCATTTAATCCAAAGCGAATAAGAGATTTATTCATTGGCAAATATACGGTTCGTTATTTAATAGGTGAGGATGAAATTGTTGTGTTGCGTATGTGGCACGGAAAGGAAATTGAAAAAAACTCATAACAATTGCATGCCGTCGGATCAAAATTCCCGCTCGTTCATTTTGCCGCTGAGCGCAGCCTTATAATCTTAAATTTAGTAGAGCTCAAATGGAAAATACGTTAATAGTGGTGATTGGAAGTTGTTTTATTTTCGTCGGTTTTGCAACCGGCATTTTTTTTTGTTATCGAATTTTCCAGGGAACTACAAGCACTCGGTGGCCTTTTGTTATCGGTGAACTTGAGTCTGCTGAGCTTAAGGAGGTTATATATAAGGGGAGGGATGCTGGCGGGGGCGCAGATGAGGCTTCTGCGTGGGTCGTAAATTTTAGATACCGTTATACTGTTGCAAATAGAAAATACGATGGATCACGAGTTACATACTCCGATGGCATTAACAAGACAATGCGAGCATTGCGTAAGCTACAGGACAAATATCAAGGGAAGTCTCAAATACAGGTTTACTATAATCTGAAAAACCCCAAACAAAGCGTACTTGTTCCAGGACTGAGTATATTTAACTTCACACCACTTATAACCAGCACTCTATTTATACTCGCCGGAGTTTTTATCCAAATTTATGATTTTTCGTAGAAGCTACGAATCAAACAATCGCATGCAGTCAGGCCAAACGAAGCTGGACCGCTGATGTGGGGTGTTGTTATAAGTCTCAGAATTTCGGCAACCGTGTACTGTTTGTCATACTGGTACCAAAGTGGTACTGTAATTCATGCCGCCTAAAATTCGCGAACTAGTTCGAGATCTAAAGTCAGCAGGCTTCGCGATTCGAGGCGGCAAAGGCAGTCACCGTAACTTTCGGCATCCGCAAGGCGTCAACATCACAATAAGTGGTGGACTTGGCCAGGATGCGAAGCGTTACCAGATCAGAGATGTCAGACGTGCAATAGAGCTATGTGGCGATGAAAAAACGTAATCAATATTTAAAAGTAGTCGAGTGGTCCGAGGAAGATCAGTGCTTTGTTGGTCGAGTTCCAGGTTTGGCATTGGGTGGTATTCATGGGAAAAATGAATCCGTCGTTTATCAAAAACTGGGGGCTCTTGTGGATGAGTGGATCACAATTTATGAAGAAGACGGAGCTCCGTTGCCCGCAGCAACCGTGGGAAAGAAGTACTCTGGTCGATTTAATATCCGGTTGGGCGAATCACTTCATGAGCGTTTGGCAATTGAATCGATGAAGGGAAAGGAAAGTCTAAATTCGTATTGTGTGAAAGTACTAAAGGATGGGGTTGGCTTTTAACACCCATGCAGCCGGATCGACAAACCGCTTCGTGCTTTACTGACCGCTGATGCGAGGCCATGCGACAGCAGACTAATACATGCCCGAAATAAGCCGAATCCCTGGCAATATAGTCACCAGGTACTACAACGATCATTCACTACCACATTTCCAAGCGGGTTAAGATGAAAATAAAATGCGCGTGAATATTTATGCACATTTCTTGCGAAAGTAATTCTTGCAACCTCCCTAATTGTCAGAGCTTCTGGGTGGGTCAAATTGATCCTTAAACCCAGGGGGTTGGGATTGAAATGGTACCCGCTAACAACACGCCCTGAGGTGGACCGCTACCCCTGACTCAAGTTTATACAGCGAATTTTACCCTTGGGGCTTTTGCTTGATTCTGGACTCGATCTATTGCCAGTGAACCATCGGGCTCATCACAGCTTGTGGATTTGACGCATCATTTCAGTAAACTGTGCGACTGTTCAAGGGGGAAGTTGATGGGCGCCATCTGTGATATCCAGGATATGCAAAAGCTGGCTCGCAAGCGCGTGCCCCGGATGTTTTATGAATATGCGGATTCCGGATCCTGGACACAGTCAACCTACCGCGCCAACCAGGCTGATTTCGCCGACATTCTGTTACGCCAACGCGTCGCAGTCGATATTACCGATCGCTCGGTAGCCGCTGAGATGATCGGACAACCGGTTGCAATGCCGGTGGCACTGGCGCCGGTTGGGCTGACCGGCATGCAGCATGCCGACGGCGAGATCAAGGCAGCGCGTGCGGCTGAAAACTTTGGTGTTCCGTTCACGCTGTCGACGATGAGTATCTGCTCGATCGAAGACGTCGCTGCCAACACCAGCAAACCTTTCTGGTTTCAGCTTTACGTGATGAAAGATCGTGATTTTATCGGTCGCCTGATCGATCGCGCCAAAGACGCGGGTTGCAGCGCGCTGATGCTGACGCTGGATCTGCAAATTCTGGGGCAACGCCACAACGACATACGCAATGGTCTGAGCGCACCACCCAAACCAACGCTGAATGCGGCATTACAATTGATAAGCCGTCCGCGCTGGTGTTTGAATATGCTGACTACCCGACGCCATGGCTTCGGTAATATCGTCGGACATGTTAAAGGTGTAGCCGACCTGTCGTCGCTTTCCTCCTGGACCGCCGAGCAGTTCGACCCGAAACTGTCATGGCAGGATATCGACTGGATCAAACAACGCTGGGGAGGGAAACTCATTCTCAAAGGTATCCTGGACCCCGAGGATGCACGAATGGCGGTAAAGACCGGTGCCGATGCGATCATCGTATCCAATCATGGGGGTCGTCAGCTCGACGGCGCACGCTCGTCCATCAGCGCCCTGCCTGAAATAGTCGACGCGGTAGGCAGTGACATCGAAGTGCATTTCGATGGCGGCATTCGCTCAGGCCAGGACGTGTTGAAAGCCATTTGTCTGGGGGCCAGCGCGACCTATATCGGGCGGGCTTTTGTTTATGGTCTGGGAGCCCGCGGTGAGGCAGGTGTCGATCAGGTACTCGATATTATCTACCGCGAACTTGATACCACCATGGCTTTATGTGGCGAGCGCCGGTTACAGAATCTCGGCCACCACAACCTGCTTCATCCTCCCTCCTGACTGCTAATTCCTGATTTCGTCATTCCTGCGAATTTTCACATCCCCTCAAAAATCACTGGCTCAGACTCCTCGATTTTTGTCTGGTTAATAGAAAAATTCGATAGTATTGACCGACGCACCACCATTTACGCCCCCGGTGATCAGGACTGTACTGTTATCCAGCAAGGTCGCTGTGTGATCGCTACGAATGCTGGTCAGGGTGCTGGTCAGGGCAGTGAAGCTGTCACTGGCCGGGTCGTACACCTCGGCACTATCGACAAACACAGCGCCATTAAAGCCCCCGGTAATCAGCACCCTGCCGTCATTCAGCAAGGTCGCTGTGTGCTCGCTACGAACACTGGTCAGGGTACCGGTCAGGGCGGTGAAGCTGTCACTGACCGGGTCGTACACCTCGACACTATTGACAGACAGACCGCCGCTAACGCCCCCGGTGATCAGCACCCTGCCGTCATTCAGCAAGGTCGCTGTGTGAGCGCTACGAACACTGGTC
>QIJI01000478.1 GCA_003231795.1 Gammaproteobacteria bacterium | reverse complement strand
AGCTTGCCCGAGCCAATTACACCTGCTGCGGTGGATATACAACAGGCCGCCGCTGAAATTAATAGCAGCCCATGGAAATCGATCACGATTAAATCCGGGGACACGCTGGCGTCGATATTCTCCAAACAGGGCATTGACCCGTCCACCACGTACGAGATTGCGAGACTGAATGAGCAGACTAAAAAGCTACGTTACATCCAGCCGGGGCAAAAGATCGAGTTGCTGCTGGATGAGGCACAAAATCTGCGCCAGATGAAATTCATTCCGGATATCACGCGCACCCTGCACATTCAGCGAACCGAAGATCTATCTTTTACCAGTCAGATTATCAATTATCAGCTCGACGCATACCCGGTCTACCGTGAAGGCGTCATTGAAGATTCTTTGTTCGCCGCCGCTGCTAATGCCGATATCGACGAAAAGATCATTATGGACCTGGTTGCGATTTTCGCCTGGGATATCGACTTTTCGCTCGATATTCGTAAAGGTGATCGATTTGGCGTTGTCTACGAGGAGCTTTTTAAAGATGGCGTCAAGATTCGTAACGGCCGTATCTTATCCGCCGAATTCATCAATGACGGGAAAGTCTATCGTGCAGCCTACTATACCGACCCCAAAGGCGACAGCGACTATTTCACGCCCGAAGGCAAGAGTATGCGCAAGGCCTTCCTGCGCAGCCCGGTGAAATTCTCCCGCATCAGTTCGCGTTTCAGTAAAAATCGCTGGCACCCGGTACTGGCCAAATGGCGATCACACAAAGGTGTCGACTACGCCGCGGCAAGGGGTACCCCGGTACGTGCTGCTGGCGACGGCAAGGTAGTGTTTGCGGGCAACAAAGGTGCCTACGGACGCCTGGTAGTTATACAGCACGGTGGTCGCTACACCACTGCCTATGCTCATTTGCAAGGTTATGCGAGCGGTATTCGCAGGGGCAAGAAAGTCAAACAGGGTCAGATTATCGCTTATGTCGGTAGTTCAGGCCTCGTTACCGGCCCTCACTTGCATTATGAATTTCGTGTAAACGGAGTACATCGCGACCCTCTGACGGTGAAATTACCGGCGGCCAAACCGGTGCATTCAGCCTATCTTGCCCATTTCAAGGAAAATACCCGTGCTTACCTGTCAATGTTGCGCCTGATGGATCGCAGGTTGGCCGATAATTTGCAGTGAGCGAAAACCCGGGCGAAATTTACATCGGCCTGATGTCGGGCACCAGTCTGGACGGAATCGATGTCAGCGTAGTTGATTTCGCCGACACCGAGCCTTGCGTACTGCATTGCAGCACTACCGCTTACGATGACTCGCTGCGCGAACGCATTCACAATCTGACGCATTCTCCCGACACGACCCTTGACACCATTTACACGCTCGATACTGACCTCGGAACGCTTTATGCCGAAACCGTTAATCGCGTGCTCGAACTGGCATCACTGGATCGCTCCAGAATTGTAGCCCTGGGATGTCATGGGCAAACGATCCGTCACCGCCCCGATATCGAATCTGCATATACCGCGCAACTGGGGGATCCCAATCGGATAGCGACCTTAACCGGTATCACCACGGTTGCCGATTTCAGGCGCAAAGACATTGCGCTGGGCGGACAGGGAGCACCCCTGGCCAGCGCTTTCCACAACGCCCGATTCCACTCTACAGAAGAAGACCGCGCGATAATCAATATAGGCGGAATCGCAAACATTACCTACCTGCCCGCCGATAAGGAACAGCCGGTAATCGGATTTGATACCGGACCCGGCAACAGCTTATGTGACTACTGGATAAGGAAAAATCGTGGCTTGGCTTATGACGCTGCCGGCGAATGGGCCAGCGGCGGGCAGATACTCGAATCACTCCTGCAAAAGATGATATCGCAGGAAAGTTACTTCACCCAGGGGCTGCCTAAATCTACCGGTACGGAATATTTTAATCCCGCGTGGCTAAACCCTTTTCTGAATAACGACCCCAACCCGATAGATCTGCAGACAACGTTGGTAGAATTAACTGCGCTGACAATATCTGATGCACTTAAAACCCTGCCGTCATCACCAAAGAATTGCTACATTTGTGGCGGCGGTGTACACAATGCATATCTACTCGATCGGCTGGCCAGGGCCATTCCAGACTGTAATATACAAACCACCCAGGATCTCGGAGTTGACCCGGACTATGTCGAAGCCATTGCCTTCGCCTGGCTTGCACGAGAACGTATCGAGCGACGAAGCGGAAATCTCCCTGACGTTACACAGGCATGTCGTAGCGGCATTTTGGGCGGCTTGTACGAAGCTGATTAACTTTCGCATAAATGTGACGTAGTTAACATAAATACCGAACGCTTCGACCAGCGGCATGTCTTAAACTTGAGCTTGGTGTTAAACTCGCTACCTGATTTCCAGTGAGGAATTCGATGTACCCTAAATGGAGTGTTTTTGTCACATCAGCATTACTATCGCTGACGCCAGGCACGGTCCAGGCAGAGTTTATCGGTCTTAACATTGGGGCCAGTTACTGGACGCCGTCCCTTTCCCGCTCTTTCAACAGCTCTGAGGACAGTAGTATCGACCTGGTTGATGATCTCAACGTAGACAATCCGTCGCAGAGGTCCATGGTACTAATTCTGGAACATCCCATTGCTGTGCTGCCCAACATCCGCTATCAGGGTCTCAATCTGGACTCCACTGGACTCTCTACCTTGAACTCCGATATCGAATTCAATGGCGTGACTTTCAATTCAGGCAATCAGGTCACGTCCACCGTAGATCTAAGCCAGGACGACATCGTGCTTTACTACGAATTGCTCGATAACTGGGTGAATCTTGATATAGGTGTTGATTTGAAGCGTATTGACGGCGAGGTTTCGCTCAGCGGAAGCACGCAAACCAGCGTAGATGTGGACGAAACCATACCCCTGTTGTATCTATCGGCCAGATACAATCTCCCCTTTAGCGGCTTTTACCTCAGTGCCGATATCAAAGCCGATGTTATAAATCTTGGTATCAGTGACAGCAGCGCACAGGACTCCACCGTATTGCTCGGTTACGAATCACGAAACGGACTGGGCGTTGAAGGTGGGTACAAGTACTTTTCACTCGACCTGAATGATATTAACAACCTCGATACCGAGATAGAATACGACGGCATCTTTCTTAACGGCTATTACAACTTTTAGCCAATCCATCAAACCTTCCGCTTCTAGCCCGCATTTCTCAGACTCTCTGCTGATTAACCCGGCAACAATAGTTATCGTATTCAGCCAACGCGTGGTTGCAAACGTCGCATGGCGACAGAGCCACAACTCGAATAAAACGTGAAAAGGAAACTGGAGCAGGCAGGTAGGAGCGCGGGCGCAATTGGCCTAAATGTTAAACAGGCATTATTAAATTGGGATAGTTAAATTGGAATTATTAAATTGAGAACGAGGCACCGCAGCCGCAGGTAGAAGTCGCGTTCGGGTTGTTAACCACAAACATGGCGCCTTCAAGGCCCTCGCTGTAATCAACTTCGGAGCCTGCCAGGTACTGATAACTCGTTTGATCGATAATTAAGGATACGCCATCCTTTTCGACCGTCTTGTCCACAGCCTTAACCTCTTGGTCAAGCGAAAAGGTGTACTGAAACCCGGAACATCCTCCGCCGTATACCGAAACTCGCAGCATCAACGCCGGATTACTTTCCTCGCTCTGTATTGCTTTCAGCTTTTTAGCAGCAGAGTCGGAAAATTCGAGCAGGGTTTCGCCGGAACTGGATCCGAGCGCCACACCAAAATTGGCATCAATAGTTACGTTCATTCAAATACTCGTGAGTTGTCAAGCCTTACCACTATAACATTTACAGGTGGTTCTCGGCGACTGGTTCATCGTTGCTGCTACCCGGTTCATTTGATTTGTCTTCCAGCCGCTTGGGCAATTGACTTCCCTGCGGCTGGTGCACGAGGCCACCATTAACTTCGGCGCCAATCGCCATTTCGATCAAATTGTAATAAACACTGCCTTTGATACGTGATTTAGGCGCCAGTTCAACTCGGGTTGAGCCATAAACATCACCCACAATTTCTCCGTTGAGCACCATATTGGGTACCTTTACGTCACCTTCGATACGGCCAAACTCGCTCAGAATTAAAATAGCGGTACTACCTTCCTCGGCAATAACGTTACCGTTGATTTTGCCATCAACATGCAAACCACCGGAAAATATCAGGTCGCCATTGATTTCGCTGCCCTGTCCTATCAGGGTATCGATACGGGCCGTACTAAATCCTTTCTTTTTGCCAAACATTTACACACCCTCGGACAAAACACGTGCCCATGAAATAGTTTCTGAAAATGATTTTACCTTTTTTGTAGTTGGTTTTATGCGAATTTCAACCTCAAATGGCTCAAAACCATCAGGTAATGCAATATTGCCCTCGAAAACCTGAAAATACTTGAATGCGAATTTGGTGACGGTTCCGGAATTTTCAAGCGCCACATCGGTCATTTTCAATTCACTGACACTGCCTCCGCTCTCACCCCTGATCAACACAATGGCGCCGCCACGGATTTTCTGCGTGCCTTTGCCGTTTTTAGTCAAAATCATTTTATAACTGTATTGACTCTGATTATTCTTTTTACGAACCTCGAAGGATTGCAGATTGACACTAAGTGCCGCGTCATTGGGTGAAACAATGCTGCGATAAAACACCAGTTCTTCTTTTTGGGTGAGTAGTTCCCGTTGTAATTTAATCAGGCTTTGATTCGCCAGCTTGTAAGCATCCCGCTCAATTTTGCTGATACCTTCAAGTTGAGCATTTTTCTGTACCAGCTTCCTGTTGCGGCTCTCTAATTCCGATATCTGACTCACCCGAGTTTCCCGTTCAAGCTTCAATCGGGATAATTCGTTTGCCTGATATTCCCGGCCCAGATAAAACAACACGGCCATCAAGCCCAGCAGCAATACCAGACCCAGCCATATTTTCCAGGGTTTATTCTGCCTAACCTGAAATCCACGATGTAATTGACTCAAGGTATCATCCCGGGATTTTCAAGCCCCATGGCCTCGTCCAGCCCGAACATCAGATTCATATTCTGAATCGCCTGCCCGGCGGCACCTTTAACCAAATTATCTTCCACCGACAGTACGACGAATTTATTCGATTGCTCAAGGTAATGAACCGCAATTTGGCACACATTGGCGCCTCGTACACTACGCGTTTCTGGATGCGAACCGGACGGCATCACATCGACGAAGGGCTCATCACGGTAAAAATCTTGATAAAGGGTTTGCACCAAATCTCCCGATTGCAATGCATCAGCATACACAGTGGCATGTATTCCTCGGACCATTGGCACCAGATGCGGGGTAAACACCAGTTCGACATCTGCATTCAGAATTCTCAGAATTTCACGAATCTCCGGAAGATGGCGATGTCCGGAAACAGCGTAGGCTTTAACCGATTCGGTGACCTCACAAAATGCCAATCCTAGATCCGCCTTTCGCCCTGCTCCGCTGACACCCGATTTGCAGTCCGCAATGATCGACCTGGGATCAATCATTGAATTCGCCAACAGCGGCAAAACCGCGAGAATGACTGATATCGGGTGACAGCCAGGATTTGCCACCAGTCTCGCACTGCGAATTGCCTCACGATTTAGCTCAGGTAAACCATAGACCGCCTCCTCGATCAGGGCCGGACAGGCATGGGTAGCACCGTACCACTGCTCCCAGATTTTGACGTCTTTAATTCTGAAATCCGCAGCCAGGTCGATTATCTTGATTCCTGCTTGCAGCAACTCCTCTGCCTGAGTCATGGCTGTCGTATTGGGTGTCGCAAAGAAAACCAGATCACAATTCTGATACGCCTCGACCGACGGCTGACTAAACTTTAGCTCAACTTCACCGCGTAAACTGGGGAATAGTTCAGACACATCTTTACCCGCCTCTGAACGCGATGTAATCACCTCAAGCGTTACCCCGGGATGTCGCAACAGCAAGCGCACCAATTCGACCCCGGTATATCCGGTACCTCCAACTATTCCAACCTTAATCATTTGACTCGACTATTTTCTAGCAAAAAAGGACGCAGCATTATACATTGATCGAATGTTGCCACCATGCGAAAGCTGCGCTTGTTTCCGGCGTTAATTTTATAACCTGTTAACCCGGCAACAATATATATCGTTGTCGGATTAATACCTAAAGGATTGTTAAGTGATTTGGGTAAAAGCATTTCATATTGTGTTTATGGTTGCCTGGTTTGCCGGGCTTTTCTATCTGCCAAGATTGTTTGTAAACTATGCAATCACCGACGACGCGGCCGTCAGACAGCATCTGGTTGTAATGCAGGGAAAATTGTACCGGTTCATCACGCCGTGGATGGCGCTTACCCTGGTCTTCGGTTTCTGGTTGCTGGTCGACTATGGATGGGCTGCTTACGCCGCAATGTTATGGTTGCATATCAAGTTAGCGCTGATTGCGCTATTGATCGCTTATCATCTCTACTGTGGCAAGATTGTGCGTGACCTCGCCAGCAATAAATGCCGACACTCGCATGTCTGGTTTCGCTGGTTTAATGAAATTCCGGTGTTGATTTTGGTTGCGATTGTGATTCTGGTGGTGGTGAAGCCGTTTTAACCTTACCGAAAGCTGTCCTGTATCGCCTGAACTATCGTCATTCCCGCGCAAGCGGGAATCTCGTAGTGACATGAATTTGTCAGATCCCCGCTTGCGCGGGGACGACCGCGAAGCGGTCGCTTTCCGGGATGACGCCGCTTATGGCGGCGTCACTTGCCTGCCCGGAGAAAGCTACCTAGTCCGCGTTGATCGAGTTCACCGGCATAGAGACTACGGATCATTGTCGCATCGGACATGCCGAGCGCTTGCTCAAACAGTTCAACCAACTCGACATAGCTGAAACTCATGATTACTTTCTTCGCGCGCAACAAACTACCCACACTCATTGACAGGCTATCGATTCCCATACCCAGCAAAGCCATCACTCCAAGCGGATCACCGGCGAGCTCACCACAGACACTGACCGGAGTTTTGCTAATCCGGGCTCCTTCTACAATCTGGCGCATCGCCTTCAACACCGCCGGATGCATCGACGAGTAAAGTGCGGCGACATTTTCGTTGTTACGATCAACCGCCAGCAAATACTGGGTTAAATCATTCGTGCCGATAGATACAAAGTCCACCAGGGAGCAGATATCTTCGATCTGATAGACCGCAGAAGGTACTTCTATCATCGCCCCAATTTTGGGTAACCGGATACTACGACCCTGCTCTTCTTCAATTTCTCCACGCACGCGCTTGATCAGTACCAGCGATTCCTCGAGCTCGCTTTTTCCGCTAATCATCGGTAACAGAATCTCAAGGTTTTCGACATCGATATCGGCCCGTATCATCGCACGCACCTGGGTAACAAATATCTCCGGGTGATCCAGGGTTATGCGAACTCCCCGCCATCCAAGAAACGGGTTGGCTTCGTGGATCGGAAAATAACTCAGGGGTTTGTCGCCCCCGACATCGAGAGTCCTTAAAACAACCGGCATTCCTTTAAAAGTCTGCAGCACGTTCTTGTAAATCAGGTATTGCTCTTCCTCGCTGGGGAAACGATCGCGAATCTGGAACGGAATCTCAGTGCGATACAGGCCAACGCCCTCCGCACCGCTGAGTAGAGACGGCGTGTGATCTGACATCAGGCCGGAATTAACCAGCAACGAAATCTGACGAGCATCTGTGGTAATCGCGGGCTGATTTTTAAGCTCGAGTAAATCCTGTTCAATCGCCTGCTCTTCCTCGAGATACTGGTGGTACTCGTCAAGGATCGACTTATCCGGATTAATAAAGGCCGACCCGCTATAACCATCGACCACCAGTTGCACACCATCGAGTTGTTTTACCGGCAGATTGGGAACACCCATCACCGCCGGAATTCCCAGCGCATGAGCCAGAATTGCAACATGTGAAGAGCTGCTACCGTGGGACGATACAATGCCACTGAGGCAATCGAGGGGTACGTCAGCGAGGTCGGTAGCGGTGACTTCGTCGCCCACCAGAATGGTCTGATCGGGGAAATCGAGATAAAGATTTTGTTCGAGCATCAGCTTGCGTAATACGCGAACGCCGAGATCACGAATATCGCTGGCCCGTTCGGCCAGATACTCATCCTCAATTCGCTCAAATACGCGCGCATGCTGTTCGACCGTGTCGCGCCAGCTTGACGGCGCCCAATTCCCCGCCCTGATCAATACCTCGGTATCTTCGATTAGCGAGCCACCACTCAGCATTTGCGCATAGGCCAGAAACAATGCGCATTCTTCTTCAGGCAAGGCGGCCCGCATGATTTCGGCCTGATGGGTCAACTCTTCGCAAACCTTGCGTATCGCTTCGTTAAAACTTTCCAGTTCGACAGTAGAGTCTTCGGCCTTCTTATCCGGTACCGAGTCGAGATTGACGCCACGATTCAAAACCACGGCTTCGCCAATTGCCATACCGGGAGCACCGGCAACACCTCTTACCGTATGCGCCGTTTTTTCGGTCTTGAATTTGCCCTGGCTCTCAGCACGCTCTATTGACGAGGCTAACTGGGCTGCAAGCGTGGTCAGAAACGCTTCTTCATCGCCATTAAACGCGTCTCCGGCTCGTTGTACCGCGATAACCCCAAGCACGTCTCGGTGCTCGATAATGGGCACTCCAAGGTAAACAGGGAAATCTGTTTCACCCGACTCGGGTACCAGCATGAATTTCTTATGGCTGGGCGCATCGATGAGGTTCATGGATTCGGCACGTTGCGCGATCGTCCCGACCAGGCCCTGGCCGAAGCGACGTTCTACCTTGCCCACATTGTCAGGGTTCAACCCACCACTGGCCTTGAGTACCAATAACTCCGGATCATCACCGTCAGCAAGGAAAATAGTGCAGGCGTCTGCCTTTAAATCATGAATCAAACCCTCGACAATCAGGTCGAGTGCAAACTCGATGTCAGGAGCCCGATTGACCTCCTGAACGATGCGATGCAGTCTGTGGATCATCGAAGCCACTTAAATAATTCCCCCTGTAGTCTCGTGTCTGATTGACTCGCTAAACGATACAATTTGTAATTCAGGTATTCCCCAACGCGGGTAAACGCGGCTCCAGCTGCGCCAGGGCACATTGATAAACGCGCTGCTTAAAAAACACAACCTGGTCCGCTGGATACCAGTAGTCGACCCATTTCCAGTGATCGAACTCGGGCGTTTTGGATACCCCCAGATCAAAACTGTCTTCTCCCGAATCGAGTTTTAAAAGAAACCACATTTGCTTTTGCCCGATGCAGCGAGGCTCTGAATTTTTGCGCATTAGCCGTTTCGGCAGCTTGTAGCGTAACCAACTATCGGTTGCTCCAAGCAGGCTGACATTTTCCGGCTTCAAACCGGTTTCCTCCCATAATTCCCGATACATCGCATCCTGTGGATCTTCGTCGACAGCGATTCCCCCCTGCGGAAACTGCCAGGCATCCTGCCCAATACGCCGAGCCCACATGACCTGACTGGCCTGGTTGCATAATATAATTCCGACATTTGCACGGTATCCGTCTGCGTCGATCATTTCTTTCGCTATTATAAGTTGTTTAGAACCCTGGCACCCATTCTGACATAGTTTTTAAAAGGCCAGCAAGCAAACCCATGAAAACCAGTGTTGACACTCGCCATTTTTGATTTTGACAAAACCCTGTCAGGCATAGACAGCAACTGCCTTTGGGACGAGATTAAGGGAATCGCCGTAAGGCACGCAGGGATACAATCGATTTGCACTAGTGGTCGAACAATCAATCCGGACTGGCGACCGGAAATCAGGCCTTCGGCAAAGTGACTCCCTTTTGCCCCTGATACTTGCCCCCCTTATCCTTGTACGACATCTCGCAAACTTCATCCGCCTCAAAAAATAACATTTGCGCGACCCCTTCGTTAGCGTAGATCTTGGCCGGCAATGGCGTCGTATTCGAAAACTCGAGCGTGACATGGCCCTCCCACTCGGGCTCCAGTGGAGTGACATTGACGATGATGCCACAACGCGCATATGTGGATTTTCCGAGGCAGATGGTCAACACACTACGCGGAATTCGAAAATATTCGACCGTCCGCGCCAGCGCGAAGGAATTGGGAGGGATGATGCATACGCCGGCCTGCAGATCGACAAAACTTTCGTCGTCAAAGTTTTTCGGATCGACAATTGCAGAATTGATATTGGTGAAAATCTTAAACTCGTCCGCGCAGCGTACATCGTAACCATAACTGGAAGTACCGTAGGATATAATCCGGCCCTGACCAGAATCCCGAACCTGTCCCGCTTCAAATGGCTCGATCATTGCCTCCGATTCGACCATTCGGCGAATCCACCGATCTGATTTAATACTCACGCACCAGCCTCAGAAAAAGGCGCAGTATATCTGTCCGCGCCTGTTCACACTAATTGAACCGTCACTAATTGTGACTAAAAAAAGGTCAATCAATCTGTTTGGGCCTTATTTACTACCGCCGACAGCCTGGCCTGGACTACGAAAATATTCATATAGCGAATCACTGAGCATTTTAACTCGCCTCGAAACCTGTCGACCCGGGGGATATACGGCATAAATTCCGGTTGGCGCTGGAGTAAAGTCCTGCAGAATCGGCACCAGGTCACCAGATTCAATACGAGGTTGCAAATAAGCAAGGGGTCCACTGATGATAGCCAGTCCCTGGCAGGCAACGGCAGTTGAAAATTCACCGTTGTTAACGCTCATACGATATTTAACCCTCGGACTGATGCGTTTGCCATTTTGCTTGAAGGACCATTGCCGTCCTACGCTGACATTGCTATAGACCAGGACTTCGTGCTCAGACAGATCATCGGGATGCAGGGGCTCGCCCCATCGGGCCAGATAATCCGGGCTGGCACAAATCGCGAAATGAAATCGCGACAGTTGCCGCGCTATCAAACTGGAATCTTCCAGATCACCAATGCGAATCGCGAGATCAATACTTTCCTGAATCAGATCGACAACCCGGTCATTCAGGTCGACATCAATTTTTATTTCCGGATGATTCTTGAGGAACTGACCTATCGGTTGTGCCAGCTGATCCTGGCCTATCACCAGCGGGAGTGCCAGTTTGATTTTTCCTGATATCTGGCAGTCCGAATTGACAACGAATTCTTCAGCTTCGATAAGATCAGCCACAATCTGAGATGCCCGCGGATAAAAATCCCGCCCCGCCTCCGTCAATGACTGCCGTCGAGTCGTTCGCTGTAACAACTGCACCCCGAGTCGACGCTCGAGATCACTTACCCGTCGACTAACCATCGATTTTGCGATTCCCAGCTTGTCGGCAGCCCGACCGAACCCCTGCATCTCCACCACAGCAGCAAAAGCCTCGAGCTCTTCGTAACGATTCATATTGTTCTCTTTTTAGCAACAGTAAATTACAAATTAGCATATTTATAAATTTAATAGCAACAATCATAATAGGCACAAATCTACTCAAAAGCGAGAACTGAAATGAAAAACCAAATTAAATTATTGCGCCTCGATGCGAGCGCCAATCCAGCCGGATCAAGCAGCCGCAAGCTGGGTGACGAACTTTCAGAGAATTTACAACACTACTACCCAGATACACTGCTTCGCGAACGCAACCTGAATCACGACATGCCTTTCGTCGATGCACAATGGATCGGCGCCAACTTTACCAGCGCCGAGGATCGTGACGATGCGCAGCAGCATCGACTGGCATTTTCCGACCAGCTGATCGCCGAACTTAAATGGGCAGACCACATTGTATTAACCACGCCAATGTATAATTTCGGCGTGCCGGCTGCGCTCAAGGCCTGGATCGATCTAGTTTGTCGCGCCGATGTCACTTTTCGGTATACGTCCGATGGCCCCGTCGGTCTGTTGCTTGGCAAACGCATCGATATCGTCATCACCACCGGTGGTGCTCCCCTGGATAGCCCGGTAGACTTTGTCAGCGGATACCTGAAGCAGGTGTTCAGCTTCATTGGAATTGACGAGATTTCAATTATCGGCGCAGATCAAATGAATGTTGATGCAAAGGCAAGCTTTGCAAAGGCGCGGTCACAAATTGCAACCAGTTACACAACCGCTATTGTGCGGGAGGCATCATGAACAAACGTAAACTGCAACAAGTCGTCACAGGCGTTGCCACTACCGATGGCGCCGGTGTCGAACTGGTACGAGTCATCGGACAGCCTGCACTAATGGACCTCGACCCGTTTCTGCTGCTGGACGCTTTCCGTTCTGACAATCCAGACGATTATATCGCTGGATTTCCCCCGCATCCGCATCGCGGCTTTGAAACCGTCACCTATCTGTTAAACGGCCGTATGCGTCATAAAGATAACGCCGGTAACGAAGGCGTAATCGAGGCTGGTGGCGTTCAGTGGATGACCGCCGGCAAAGGCATTGTGCATTCGGAAATGCCTGAGCAGCAGGACGGCCTGCTCGAAGGGTTTCAACTCTGGATCAACTTGCCCGGCTCGCACAAGATGGTGGAGCCGTCTTACCAGGAACACGACCAGTCTCAAATACCGGTCGAAGAAAGACCCGCTACCCGGATTCGGGTAATCAGCGGCGAAACCTCGAAGGGTACCACCGGTCCGGTGAGCCAGCCGTTGACCGATCCACTATATCTTGACGTTTCGCTCGAATTAGCAGGCAGTTTCATTGAATCGCTGCCCACCGATCACACAGCATTTGTTTATGTCATAAATGGCAGCTTGAATATTCCTGACGAAAACGACGATGGACAGGTCGTTACTCGTGATCAACTGGCCGTGCTTGGAGCTGGCGACAGCGTTGAATTGACTGCAGGCGACGAAGCCGCCCGATTCTTACTGATCGCCGGAAAGCCGCTAAACGAAAACATCGCACGCGGCGGGCCGTTTGTGATGAACACCGAAGCGGAAATACAACAGGCCTTTAGCGACTACAAGAGCGGTAACTTTTAGCGTCAGTACAGCTTCCCGCTTTCGCGGGATGACGCAGTGTTTGGTAATCCCTGCCCTACTTCTCCGTCAGTTATTCTGCACCACAATATTCGGGAAAGCGGCGGAATGGTCGCGTGCCTTGGTCGCAAGCTTGGCTGCGGTCTTGCGCGCTATGCTGCGATAAATTGAGCTGATCTGGCTATCTGGCATTGCCGCAACAGAGGGTGTGCCACTATCAGCCTGTTCGCGAATATGAATATCAAGCGGCAAGGATCCGAGCAGGTCAACCCCGTGTTCCTCGGACATACGTGCGCCACCCCCTTCGCCGAATATATGTTCGTTATGGCCGCATTTGCTACAGATATGGATACTCATATTTTCAATGATGCCGAGCACGGGTACTTCGACCTTTTCAAACATCTTCAAGCCTTTACGAGCATCCAGCAGGGCAATATCCTGGGGCGTGGTTACGATCACCGCGCCACTGACCGGTATCTTTTGCGCCAGGGTCAATTGAGTATCGCCGGTACCCGGTGGCAGGTCGATAATCAGGTAATCGACATCACTCCAACGGGTATCGTTGAGTAGCTGTTCCAGCGCCTGGGTAACCATAGGACCGCGCCAGATCATCGGCGTATCTTCTTCTACCAGATAGCCGATCGACATCGACTGAACGCCGTGCCCGATCATTGGCTCAAGGCTTTTGCCATCGCTGGATTCGGGCTGCCCCTGGCAACCGAGCATGCGCGGGATACTGGGGCCATAAATATCAGCATCCAGAATACCAACCGACGCACCTTCAGCTTGCAGCGCCAGGGCCAGATTAACCGCCGTGGTTGATTTGCC
>QIJI01000314.1 GCA_003231795.1 Gammaproteobacteria bacterium | reverse complement strand
ATTGGGAAATTCTTGGTTTGACCACCGCAAAACCCGTGCCGGAGTGAAGGAACTCATTAAGCCTGGGATTTTCACAAATCTGCACCATCTCACTAGTCTATTGAACCCACAAGAAATATTCACCCTCAAGGGGCACCAAGGTCCTCAGTCACTCGTAATCGTTGATACAAGATTCCTTTGGAAATTTCCTTGTGGGCTCAATAGCCTGCGCGATCTTGGCGCAGATTTGTGAAATTCCCAAGCTAAGCGGGAATGCGCGACAAATTTCTCGAAATCCCAGCGCCAGACAGCGCGCGGGCAGTTAATGTAGGTCAACTGTACGGAAGCAGTCGTAGCCTGTTGCTGGCGGAACAGGTGGCCGGGAATTCCGCCCTGTCGGTCATAATCTGTCGCGACATGGCCGATGCGGAACAGCTCGAACTGGAACTACGCTTCTTCAGTCAGCAACAACCGGGAATATTCCGCTTTCCCGATCTCGAGACGCTGCCCTACGATCAGTTTTCTCCGCATCAGGATATTATCTCCGAACGCATACGATGTCTGGCCTCAATTTCATCAGCGAACTCCGGTGTCCTTATCCTGCCAGTCAGTACCTTGTTACAAAAACTGGCGCCGGCAGAATTTATCCAGCAAAGATCTTTATTACTTAATGTCGGTGATCAGGTCGGATTAACCAAATTGCGAGAGGGTTTGAGCCTGAGTGGCTATCAGGCAGTTTCACAGGTAGAGACACATGGTGAATTCAGTGCCCGGGGATCTATTCTCGACCTGTTTCCAATGGGAAGCCGCATTCCTTATCGAATCGACTTTTTCGATGACGAAATCGAATCGATTCGCAGCTTTGATCCACAAACCCAGCGTTCCGTGGAAAAGACCAACGTTATCAATCTGCTGCCGGCACAGGAGTATCCACTGGATAAGACGGGCATAGAAAAATTTCGCTTTAATTTCAGAGAAACCTTTGAAATTGAACCGAATAGCTGCCCTGTCTATGTTGATATCTCGGCTGGCATCGCCTCTCCGGGGGTCGAATACTACTTGCCACTCTTTTTCGATCAAACTGCCTGCCTGCTCGACTATTTGCCCCCCAATAGCCGCTTACTGATAGATCAGGAGGCCCCAGCCCAGGCACAAGGTTATTTTGAACAGGTTGTGGAACGATACGAATCCCGCCGTTACAACCTGGAGTGGCCTTTGATGCCACCGACCGATCTGTTTCTCGACCACCAGCAAATGATGGATTCGCTGGAACAATTTTCCTGCCTGTATTTTTCGACTTTCAAACTTGAACAGGAAAGTCCGGAGCAGATCAATTGCCAGACCCAGCCAATCCCACAACTGACCTTTCAACCCAACACTGACGAACCCGATAAGGCTTTACAACAATTCATTGGCAAGTCGGCTTTTAACAAAATTCTGTTTAACGCCGAATCTGCTGGAAGACGTGAATTTCTCAACGAAATGTTACGTCACTATGGAATCCATCCAAGCCCGGTAAACAGCTGGCAGGAATTCATCGAGGCCGAAAACAATCGCTATTTCATAACGGCATCCAGTCTGCAAAGCGGGCTTACCCTGGAACATCAGGGGATTGCGGTCATTACCGAAGATCAGTTGTTCGGTGAACGTGCCGGACAACGCCGACGTCGTAAATATCTTAAAACCCGAGACGCCGAATCAACCATCCAGAGCCTGGCCGATCTGCGAGCGGGAGCCCCTGTGGTGCACGAAGATCACGGTGTCGGTCGTTACCAGGGCTTGAAGACCCTGACAGTGTCCGATATTGCCACCGAATTTCTGTGTATCGAATACGCAAATGAAGATAAATTATATGTCCCGGTATCCTCGTTGCATCTAATCAGCCGTTATGCCGGGGCGAGCGAGGACACTGCGCCACTGCATCGACTTGGTGGAGATCAATGGCAACGCTCACGCAGAAAAGCGCAGCAGAAAATTCACGATATCGCGGTCGAATTGCTCGATATACAGGCTCGTCGAAAGGCTATGCAAGGCTATGCACATGAAGTTGCCATGGATGAGTACCAGCAATTTGCCAGTGAATTCCCGTTTGAAGAGACCCCAGATCAGGAAACAACCATCGAAGCAGTCATTGCCGACATGCGCACAGGCCAGCCAATGGACAGAATTGTTTGTGGCGATGTCGGTTTTGGTAAAACCGAAGTAGGTATGCGGGCTGCATTTATCGCGGCCAATAGCGGTAGTCAGGTAGCGGTACTTGTACCGACTACATTACTCGCACAACAGCACTACCAAAACTTTCTGGATCGCTTTGCCGACTGGCCTTTGCGAATCGCCTGCCTGACCCGATTTACAACGAAGAAGGCACTCGCCACATCGTTGGACGAAATTGCGAATGGCAAAATCGATATTGTGATCGGCACTCATAAACTGTTATCGGAAAGCATTAAGTATCGACAGCTTGGCCTGGTAATAATCGACGAGGAACATCGTTTTGGCGTACGTCATAAAGAAAAGTTGAAAGCGCTACGCGCCAATGTCGATCTGCTGACAATGACCGCCACCCCGATACCGCGAACCCTGAATATGTCGCTCTCGGGTATGCGTGATCTTTCGATAATCGCCACTCCACCGATGCAAAGGCATGCTATTAAAACCTTCGTCTCGCGCTGGAACCAGGACACGATTATAGAAGGTTGCCAACGCGAGTTGAAACGTGGTGGTCAGATATATTTTTTACATAACGAAATCAAATCGATAGAAAAAATGGCACAGGAACTTCAACAACTGGTCCCTGAAGCACGTATCGGCATAGTGCATGGACGCATGAAGGAAAAAGAACTCGAACAAGCTATGCTGGATTTCTACCACCACCGCTGCAATTTGCTGGTCTGTACAACCATTATAGAAAGCGGCATCGACGTACCAACCGCGAATACCATATTTATCAATCGCGCGGACAAGCTTGGACTTGCCCAGATTCATCAGATTCGAGGCAGGGTCGGGCGTTCACATCATCGCGCCTATGCCTACCTGATTGTTCCCCCGGAGCGCGCAATGACCAGTGACGCACAAAAACGACTGCTAGCAATCGAGTCTCTTGAGGAACTCGGAGTTGGTTTCACACTTGCAACGCATGATCTAGAAATCCGGGGTGCTGGCGAAATACTGGGTGATGAGCAGAGTGGCCAAATTACCGAAATTGGATTCACCTTGTACTCTGAATTGCTCGAACGAGCCGTACAGTCTTTAAAATCCAACTTGCCGATCGATTTCGACCAACCCATCATGCGGGCATCGGAAGTAGATTTTCATATTCCTGCGCTGATTCCGGATACTTACATCTCCGATATTCATCGACGCCTGATCGAATACAAACGCATTGCTTCGGCGGCTGACGACGAGCATCTTCGTGACATCCAGATTGAGCTAATCGATCGATTCGGGCTACTGCCCGAACCACTCAAAAATCTGTTTCGAATTTCACGGATCAAATTACGTACACTGGCCCTGGGAATCGAAAAAATTGATGTGGGCGAGCAAAATGGCAAACTGATATTCAATCAAAATCCCAATATCGACACCCTGAGGATAATCGAGCTAATCCAGGCTCATCCACAACAATATCGATTCGACGGGAAACAAACCTTGCGTATCAGCTGTCAAAATGATGAACTTGAATCCCGATTCCAGCAGCTTGAAAATTTGCTCAAAGAACTAAGCCCCTGATGAATAACATTCTATTAATTCTGCTATTTGTGGCTCTCAGCTTGCCGCGAGTACTGCTGGCACAAAGCGATGAAGAGGCCGCAGCAGAGCTTCCACTATTCGACGTCGAACTGATTATTTTCAAAAATAATCGGGTTCCCAAAAGCCGGGAATTTATTTTACCCGTCAGCTCCCCGAGTAAAGGCGAGCAGGTTTTCGAACTGGCCTCGAGTGCGAGTGTGGCGGCGGCCAGAGAGATGCAGTACGAATTGATTGCCCCGGAAGAGTTCAGGATGATGGAGGTGTTATCGAAACTGGCAGCCTCACCTCGTTATGAGGTGCTATTGCATGCCGCCTGGCGTCAACCCGGTGTTGGACTCGAGCAGGTCATTCCGGTCTGGATTAAAGGTGGCCGCATTTATGGTGAAGAATACACCTCGATCGACAGCCAGATCGAGTTTTTCGAAAATAACCCGGATTTCTCAGAACTCGATGGCAGTTCGGCTCAGCTGCTCGAATTTGACGAGCAAAATCTGGAAGCCATGGAATTAAAGTTGCAACAACAGCTGGAACAGGGACAACAGGCGGCAGTTGCGCATGGCGGGCTTTACGAACTGGAAGGAAAAATTACCATCGCCCTGTCACGTTATCTGCATACCTACGTCAATCTGGTTTTCAGGCGTCCACGCCTGTCAGTTGATCCGGTACTTAACAATCCTGTGCAGGAGAAATATCTGTCTACCTATGCCGCTGACACTCGAATTCTGAATAATCACCAATTAAAAGAACATCGGCGCATGCGTAGTAAAAATATACATTATCTCGATAGCCCCGAATTCGGGATGTTAATATTGATAAATCGCTATAAAGCTGCCGTGGCGGAAGTCCATGTGACAGAGCTCGAAGCACTTCTGCCTGAGGCAGACACACAAACGGTCGAGTGAGTAGCTCTGCTTTTTAGCTACAGCTTTGGGCTTGATTTTCCAGCCGGACTAATAAGTACGCTTGCGTGGTACTTCGTATCCAGCTCCGGAATACGAAAATGGCGTGCTTCTGCCAACCAGTTCTTCGATTAAAGCCAGTTCGGCGTCGGTATGGCTGATGAACGGGGCCGGAACAATCAACTTGTTCCCCGCGTTGGACGGTAGAATGTAAACCGGATTATCGTGATATTCTGAAACGATATCTAGACTAACGTTTTTGTCGGCCTCGGCGGTGATTCTTGTCTGACCGTAACAGGTACAGACATAGGATTGCTGCGGATCAGATTCGACGTAAATTCCGGTACCCCTAATTCCGATAGTAGCGGTCGAAGTCGTTATCGTATGCGGATCTTCCCGCTTTCCAAAAACTGAGAGAAGTGCGCCGGAAACAATACGCATTCCTTCGATGATCAGTCCCCCGCTGCTGCCCATTTCAAGTTCGCTGTTGCTGCGCAAGAGAAAGGCATCGCTGGCAACGACAAAAATAATGCGGCTGTTACTGCCTGTTTTAACTCGCGAATTTGGACCAATCGGCGTCATCAGGTTGGCCTTCTTTCCATCGACCGTAACTGATCCCTGCATTTGATATATCGAACGACCATCGGGCAACTTGCGCGGAACTTCACCCATCGCGTAGCTAGCCTGATACAGGCTGGCTAAATTACTACCGGCAAAAAGCCCCAGTGTGAGGGCCCTTACCAGAAATTCCCGCCTTGGATCATCTAGTTCTTTGCTCATTCGAGTTCCCTGTATTAATCTATATCGATACTTTAGAGTCTTAGTTTAGAAAAGTAAATCACGCCCGCTATCGTTCAGTCTAAACCAATAGTTGCAACTCGTCACAATGCTGACAATAATGACTGACAAAAATCAGGATCCACCGGGCCATGGCTTATAAAGGAGATCAATACATGTCAACTCAAGTAATGAGGGTAATTGTCGGGTCATTGACAATGTTATTTTCTGCAGCGGCTCTGTCTATTCCCCCTACCTATGTATTTCAAGCGGGGTTAGGCTACGACGATGTTGGCGATGCTGACGATAATTTTATCTATGTGACGGGGTCGGCATTGATATCGCAGAGCCTGTCTCGTAACGAAATCCTGAATTATCGCGCAGAGCTTTCATCCTACGACTACAGTGAAAACGATGACCGATCTGGCGAAGAAGTGTTTCTTGAGGGAATTTACAGCTATACACCAAAATCCGGATTTCAGGTGCCTACCTACTCGCTCGGGCTGCGCTATTTAGAAAGGTTTACCTCAGGCAGTGCATTCGATGCATCGACGCTAAGCTTGCTTATGTACGTTTCCTATCGGATTGATGATCGTTCCAATATCATCGGTGGCCTGAATTTCAGTGATCGGGATACCTCGAATGACATCACCAACAGTTACTTCGTCACCGTAGATTTTCTCCTCAATCCTAGATGGGTGCTTTATTCGACACTGAATATTGCCGATGGAAATATTGACTCCGATTCACCCGACTGCAGCTCCTTAACTCCGGGTATTGCAGTACGTTCGGAATTTGCTCCCGATCACCCTCGGTGCGCGGTTGGTGACGCGGCGGCATACGATGAGTCCGGCAGTAGCTACATTACTTTTGGCGCAAGTTATGTTTTGTCGTCACTTGACACACTGGCCATGTCGTTTAGTAATCGCGAGTACGATACATCGGCGGGAACGATCGATGGTAATGTTTTATCTCTCGATTTCTTCCACCGTTTTTAGGATTACCGAATAAGATGTTCAAAGTTGTCATTTCACTGGCCACGCTGATACTGGCTGGGCCACTGATGGCTGCAGAAAATCGTTACGTCACCGATGAATTCGAAGTAACCATGCGTAGCGGCACCAGCACATCGAACAGCATCGTGCGCATGCTGCGCAGTGGCGAGCCGGTGACATTGCTGGAACAGGACCTGGCTTCTCAATACTCACTGGTTGAAACCAGCGATAATATAAAAGGATATGTACTGAGCCGGTTTTTGATGGACCGCCCGGCAGCGCGTGAAAGTCTGCAGCAATTGCGAGATACCTACCAGGAACAACTCGAACAATTGAATCAGCAGCGCACGGAAATTGATCGACTCAATCAGGCACTGAAACAGGAACAGAGTGACAATGATGTACTCGAAACAACTTTTCGCGAGTCGCAGCAGGCATTGTCTGAAATTCGAATTTCCGCTGCCGACACATTGAATATCCTTGAACAGAACAACGAACTGAAGAATTCCGTCGCGCAATTGATTGATCAGAATACGAGGCTCGACCAGGAAACCCTTGAGCTTAAAGATACGACGCAGATGGATTGGTTCGTACGTGGCGGAGCGGTTTCGCTGATCGCATTTGTGATCGGTATCCTGATTACCAGAATTCGCTGGCGCAAGCAGAATTCCTGGGGTTCCTAGCCCGAAAAATTCATGAATGAACGTGTTGTGTCCAAAATAACTAATTTCTGTGTTGTGAAATTGACCTTGCGGTAGCTTTACTTCAATCCCAGAGGATTCTCCGGGTCGACGCCTTTCATAAATGGAATTCGCCTGTCGACATTGGTGAACTGGTAAATCAATCCTATCCACTTTCCAATTACCGCGGAGGCCGTGTCCTGCCAGGTATTGCTCAGATTGCCAGATACAAGATGTTCGGGGAACACAGGCGCTTCGGTTTGTTGCTCGCGGCTGTGCCTGACTCTCGCTTCATATTCGTGAAACACAGCCACATCGAATTGACTGAAATAGTTTTCCGGCATTGGCGAATAAGTCTCCAGCTCGCCTGCAGCAAAAAGACCGACATCACGTTTGTATTCTTTTAGCAATGAAATGGTGTCGTACTCGGGATGCCCTTGAAAGAAGACTGTTCGAAACCCGTCAGGGCTTGTCGCAAGGTGTACACAGCCATCATCGCCGGTTACCAGAATTTTTAATCCGCAGGATTCAAATTGCTCAGGATAGACACTATTCCATCTCGAGTGGGGAACATCAAACTTCGAGTTGATATCTGCTACCAGGGGATGTGCGGCGTCGACCACCTGGTGACGAAATACGCCCCATTTCTTGCGCTGTTGCTTTTGGCGTTTCAGACCATAACGGAAATCCAGTACCGCATGGGTCGCCAGGCAGGAGCACAGAGTTGACGTCACATTATCATGCGCCCATTGCGCCACTTCGATGAGTGAATCCCAGAATACCTCATTCGACAGGTCAGCACCGGTAACGTTAATACCCGTCATGATCAACGCATCGAGCCCCTTTTCTTTTATCTGATCGAAAGTTTCATAATATCGATCGATGTGATCCTGTGCGGAATCCGAACGGGGTAAGGTATCCAGCGTGAACGGGTGTACGAAAAACTGGGCGATAGGGTTACTCTCGCCGATCAATTTTAAAAATTGACGCTCGGTTGCCGCGAGCGCGGCATCGGGCATCATATTGAGTAATCCAATATGCAATTCACGAATGTCCTGATCATCGGCATGACCCGGCGTCAACACGCGCAAACCTTCCTCTTCCAGTTTTAAGAATGCGGGTAAATCATTGTGTGCGACCAGTGGCATTGTACTTCCTCGTTACTGTCTTGCTATCGCTGTTTCCAGTAGTTGTAAAAAATCTTTATCATCCTCGACCTGGTCGACTTCTTCAGAAGTAACGGTATACCCCAGCTTCGCGATTTCAGCGTATTTCGGGAGTCGGGAATGGAACAGGTGTGGAAAAACCCAGCGAGCAAACTCGTCTGGATCGACCTGCGCAGCATAATCGAGGCCGGCTTCCTCAAGGTAAATCTGTAGATGTTGCTGCAGAAAATCCGGTCGATAATACAATGGTTTGGGATCGGTAACTGCCCTTTCGATGAGTCTGTTCTCCTGTTCCTGGTTAGTCACCTGAATGTACAAAATTATAGTGTTATCGATCAGTATATCCATTACACCGGGCTCATCCAGTTCACACAGGCTGCCACCGACATCGTTGACAAAATGCGGGTAGCCGTAAATGCGTTGTGCCTTCTCGATAAAGTGCGGGATATCGTACATCGCATCCACTTCCGCTTGTCGGTAAATCGCCTGGCGTTCGATAAATTCACCCAATTCAACGCCGCCAAACTCCGGATTCCCCAGTTTTCCGATAAAGCTTAAAACCGGCCCCAAATCGTTAACGCGGATGTTATTTTTGATATAAATCCAGTCATTACGCAACAAATCCTTGAGAAACGGAATTTTTATCGCCTGCTGCTTGATCATATCGACAATATGCTCATCGAGATAACGTGTTCCGATGCGATAATCACCCGAATAATGAAACCAGTTGGAACCCCGCAACTTTGCCGACAGGTACGATTTACCGACCCCGGACATACCCACCAGCGTGACTCTCTTATTTTCCCAGGCGCGAAATTGTTCGAGGCTAAATTTCAAATTCGACTCCGTTACGTTAAGCGAGCCGATTATGCATCAACGACGGTTACGACGAAACAGGTTTATCCGCATCGGATTATATTGCTTTACCCACATGACCGACTGACTATAATTCGATTTCATTTTTCCCTGGAATTGTTGTGGAACTCGAGTTTGACTATGTCATTGTCGGTGCTGGCTCAGCGGGTAGCGTGCTGGCCAATCGTCTTAGCGCCGATGGAAAGTCCAGTGTTGTGGTACTCGAAGCCGGTGGTAGCGATCAGCGTTTCTGGGTGCAAACACCTATCGGTTACGGCAAGACTTTTTTTGACGAGTCGGTTAACTGGAAGTACCAAACCGAGCCCGATCCCGGAATAAACAATCGCCGCAGTTACTGGCCACGCGGTAAAGTTATTGGTGGCTCCAGTTCTATTAATGCGATGGTTCATATTCGCGGACAATCACAGGATTTCGATGACTGGGAGGGGTTGGGTAACCCAGGTTGGGGCTGGCAGGATGTACTGCCCTATTTCAAAAAATCTGAAACCAGTTCTGACGGCGCGAATAAATTCCGTGGTGGCCAGGGCCCGCTCTATGTCAACAATGTTAGTTCGCAATATCACCCGCTTTGCCAACACTTCATTGAAGCCGCCAAACAATATGGCTTACACTACAATCCGGACTTTAATGGTGAACAACAGGAAGGCGTCGGGTTTTATCAGATAACAGCACGAAACGGTAAACGAATGTCAGCGGCACGAGCCTATTTGCATCCTGCACTGAAACGCTCCAATTGCGAGGTTATTACTCGTGCCCAGGTAACCCGCATCCGTTTTTCGGGTAACACTGCTACTGCCGTTGAATTTATCCACAAAGGAAAATCCTGTACTGCCCGGGCGCAGCGCGAAATAATTGTTAGCGCGGGAGCAATCAATTCTCCGCAACTGTTACAACTTTCCGGAATCGGGGCAGCCGAACTACTGAAGTCGTTCGAGATCGAACCTCTGGTGAATTTACCGGGCGTCGGTCGAAACTTGCAGGATCATCTGGATTACAGCACCTACTATCGCTCGCGCCTGCCCAGCCTGAATGATCAACTCGCTCCGTGGTGGGGGAAAATACTGGCGGGCATGCAGTACATTCTATTGCGCAACGGACCCTTGGCTTTGGGTGTAAATCAGGCCGGTGCGTTCTTGCGCAGTCACCCGTCGAGACCACGACCCAATATGCAAATGTATTTTGCCCCGCTAACCTATACCACCTCTGGCAAAGGCGAACGACCTTTAATGCGGCCTGACCCGTTTTCTGGATTCGTATACTCGATTGGACAGATTAGGCCCGGCAGCCGAGGACACCTGCAAATCAGGTCTCCTGACCCCCTCGACCCAGTCAAAATTCACCCTAACTATTTATCTACCGAGGACGACGTAAAGCAAATGCTGGAAGCTGTGCGCTTGCTGCGTCGTATGGCCGAGACACCCGCATTAGCCGCTATCATTGACCACGAAATGACGCCTGGCCCGAAAAGCGACAACGATACTGAAATAATTGATGATATACGCCAGCGTGTCAGTACTGTTTTTCATCCCAGTTGTACCTGCATGATGGGACCTGACCGGAGTAATGCTGTGGTCGACGCTAATTGTCGTGTTTACGGAGTTAAACGTTTACGCGTGGTCGACACATCAATATTCCCGGCAATCACCTCGGGTAACACCAATGCACCTACTATCATGGTGGCTGAAAAAGCCGCCGACATGATCCTGTCGCAAGCGGAGTAATATCATTCCTGTCTCACCAGCTATCGTCACCAGCGAGCTTTATATCTGGCAGCGCAAATCGCAGCGCAAAATAAAGTTTGAATTGGGGAGCGGGATTTGATTAATCGGGAACACTGGCAAGCGTATATTTTACTGATATTTACCACCGCGTTCTGGGGACTGAATGCGATTATCAGTCGCCTTGCCGTGGGTGAAATCGCACCGATGCAACTAGTTACCTTTCGCTGGCTGGGTGTTGTCATTCTGCTGCTTTTACTGGCACGCAAGCAAGTAGCTACGGACTGGCCAATACTGAAACAACATCTGCCTTTTCTTTGCCTGATGGGTATCTGCGGCTTTACCATATTCAATGCACTTTTTTACGCAGCCGGACACCATACGACGGCTATTAATATTGGAATATTACAGGGCTCGATTCCCATTTTCGTTTTTCTTGGGAGTTTTCTGGCGCTGAGCCACCGTATCAGCCTGATCCAGGCTGTCGGCGTCGCGGTCACCCTGCTAGGGGTAATCATCGTAGCTCTCGGTGGAGACCTGGAGGGGATCAGTCAATTATCAATCAATCGAGGTGATCTGTTAATGCTGATCGCCTGCTTATTCTACGCCGCTTACTCGGTCGGATTAAGCCGTCGGCCTAAGGTCAGTGCTATGGGGTTGTTTGCAGTGCTAGCAACGGCTGCGTGGATTGCATCGCTTCCGCTGGTCGCAATCGAAACCTGGCAAATCGGTTGGCAATCTCCAACCATGACCGGTTGGCTGCTGGTACTGTTGGTGACCATATTTCCGTCTTTTATATCGCAGATATGTTTCATTCACAGCGTTTCGCTGATTGGACCGGGACGAGCCGGAGTATTCGTCAATCTGGTGCCGATATTTGCATCAATGATGGCGGTCGTTTTTCTGAACGAGTCGTTCGAAATATTTCACGCGATCGCATTGGCATTGGTGTTATGTGGAATTGGTTTATCCGAACTCGGCAAGCCCGGTAAAGTGGTTTAATCAGCGCCGATCTCGATCGATATCATGCCGAGTGACTCCATCACTTCGAACACCATATCATCAGCTTTCTGGCAGGCACTGGCTATTTCATCGAGGCTCGCATTACCCATATCCCAATTGTCGATATAATCCAGAATATCCCGGGTTTCCTGATGGTCGAGCGGCGGTACGTACTGGCTCAACTGGTTCGCCAGATAAATCAGGTGACTCGCGTTACGGTTGGGGCCGTCATGGACTGCTTCGTGGTGATTACGCGCGCAATCGATTAACAAAGGTGGCAGCCCCCAGTGATTCATCAAGGTTTCACCCACCGCCGTGTGAGTCAATCCGATCTGATTCAATTCGGCGCTCAAAATATCCATGCGCTTGCGAAACATCAATTCTTCCGCGGCCAGCACGCGTTCGGGAACTTTTTTGATTAACAATAACTTACCGATGTCATGCAGCAGACCTGCGGTAAACATCGATTCGGGTTCTTCAATGTCACGCGCTGTTGTGGAAAGCTCACGCGCAATAATGGCTGTTTTGATGCTGTGCTGCCAGAATTCCTGCATCGAAAATGCCGGGTTATCGTTACCAGTGAAGACACCACGCAACACTGACCCGATCAGAATATGACGTAACCGCTCACGCCCTAGCAGGGACACCGATTTCGCTACCGAGGACACCTGCTTCGGTAGGCCATAGTAAGCGCTATTCACCATCTTCAACACCCGGGTCGCGATCGCAGGATCATTTTGCACCGTAGCGCCGATCTGCTGAACGCTGCAGCTTTCGTCTTCCAGTTGTTCCGAAACCCGAATGTAAATCTCGGGCAGGCTGGGTAAATTCTGTCCGGTACCAATGAGGCTATCAAGTGTTAATGGCGGCTCAATTTTCAGTTCTGCGTTTTGCATAATGATTGAGCATAGCAGAGATATTTTCATGCACAGCGCCGGATACTTGACGTTTTCGGGAATCAGATCAAACCTGGAGCTTATTTCGTTTTTTCACTCTGTGACAATTTAGAATCCGTCCCGGTATTGACCTTTGCGTCGGACCACCGTGCGGGCTAAGCAGCATACCCGAGCCGTACCAAACTACGATAAGACAGGAAATTAAATCGGCACCCCGTTTTTCTCTTTATCCCCAAATTAAAGGCTATCCTGCAGATCCAGAACAAAACGTAATGGAAAGTGGTCAGAGGCTTTGCTGCTGTGATCGACTTCGGCTGTGCGTATTTTTTGTCCAAGGCCCTCAGTCGCAAACATGTAGTCCAGCCTGGAAGGCCTACCGTCGTTTTCGATGCAGGTCGTTTCAATCGGCCCGCGGCTGTCACTGGCAACCCAGCTATCGATAAGTCCAGCCACCTGTCCCTTGTTGTTGGTAACCATTAAATGGTAATCGGAGGAATCGGGTTCAAAATTAAAATCTCCCAGAATCAATGACGAAGCGGTAACCGGTGGTGCCACGCGCTCTTCGCTCCAGGTAGCAATACTACGATCAGAATCCCAAAGTGGTGCTTCTTCAGGCAATGTAGCTACAAGCTGTTTTAATTTCTCAATCTGAGCGACTCTTTGCTGACCGGGCAAATGGCTCAAATGAACCGAAATTAATCGCAATGGCGTACCGTCAACATCGACGACGGTTTCAAGCGCAACTCGCGGTAGTTCGACTCGCGGAAAAAATTTTTGCGCTACGGGCACACAAGGCCTTGGCAGCGAATGAGCCCTCGAATAAAGAATCGGCCAACGCGATAAAACCATATTTCCAAATCCGCGCCGGATGTTGGTAACCTGGCCACTGGAATCTCGAGTGCTGGCGTCAACTTCAAATGCCGGCGCATAGGCCATGAACAGGTTGAGTTCAGCCGCCAGCAGTTGCGGCTGGTTGTCGCGATTGCAGTCTCGCCAGTTAGTCGAAACCTCCTGAAGACAGACAATGTCCTGACCCAATAAAGCAGCAACCGTGCGAGCCGGATCGTAGATCGAATCCTGGCCAACGCCGTATTGTATATTGTAAGAAGTAATTTTTATTTTCATTGCTTGAAGTTTACTGAAAACTGGAGCAGTAGGATCAGGTCTCTGGTTTTGAATATGCTTAACCTGGTGCTAC
>QIJI01000292.1 GCA_003231795.1 Gammaproteobacteria bacterium | reverse complement strand
GGATTCCCGAGCCTGGCATCGACCTCGATGGAGCAGGGCAGGCATGCGGCCTGTCACGCGTTTGGTGTCGAGGCTCACAGCCAGCCTGAGTTGTTCCCTTATGGCATTTATGCGGTGCCCGAAATCAGTATGGTCGGGCTGACCGAACAGGAATGTAACGAGCGCGGCATTGCCTACGAAGTAGGGATTGCGCGTTTCCGTGAAGTCGCACGCGGTCAGATAATCGGACTGCGTGAAGGTATGTTGAAAATGCTGTTTTCAATCGAAACGCAGAAACTGCTGGGTGTACATATTATCGGCGAAGGTGCGACCGAGCTGATACATATCGGGCAGGCGGTTATCTCGCTCGGTGGAACGTTAGACTATTTTGTGCAAACCGTATTCAATTATCCGACGTTGGCGGAAGCCTACAAAGTGGCCGCACTTGATGCCTACAACCGCATGACCTATTAAATGATCGGGCTCTAGTCAGTCTCGTCCGAATGCTTCGAAACTGCCTGGAAATTTCCCGTCATTCCGATACGTCGGACAACCGCGCTTTCCCCGGTCATCCCGATACGTCGGAATGACGACGTAACAATGTTCCTGCCGCTGCATGACAAAAATCCGCTTAAAATAATTGCTTTCCAGCGGGTCACCTTCGGTCTGATTCTGGTTTGCATACTGGTCTTTCTTTACCAGCAGAATTTACCTGGAGAGCAACTTCAGGCGATGATGTTGTCTTATGGAGTACTGCCCGCAGTGTTATTCGATCACCGGGTGCTGACCCCGGAATTGATCGTATTGCCAGCCGAATTAACCTTGCTTAGTTCGTTATTTTTACACAGTGGCTGGATGCATCTGATCAGCAATATGGCCTTTTTATGGGTGTTCGGTGATAACGTCGAAGACAGCATGGGGCACTGGCGGTTCATTATTTTTTACAGTGTCTGTGGTGTTTTTGCGAGCCTTGCACACGCGCTGGCAGAAACCCAGTCGATAAGCCCGTTGATCGGTGCCAGTGGCGCTATTTCGGGCGTGCTCGGTGCCTACCTGCTACTGCATCCGAGGGTCAAGGTTCTGGTGCTGGTTATGTTTAGGGTGCCGCTGAGATTACCAGCCTACTGGGTTCTGGGATTCTGGATTGGACTGCAAATCTTCAATGTTCTGAGCGGGAGTGGCGGTAATACAGCGTGGTGGGCCCATATCGGTGGTTTTATTACCGGTATGGTTTTAATCCCGTTTTTCAAGTTCGATTCGGTACCACTATTTGATCGCGGCAGCCAACATTAACACTGTTCCCAGGGCAGGTTGTCGAAGCGCCATCCCGTCAGCATGCTGCGATGGTGATCTTCATCCAGCTCGCCCTCGAAGCCATGCTCGATGTTATAGACGTGCCTGAAACCGTGTTCGATAAGTAGATTACCGGCTTCTTCAGAACGGTTACCGCTACGGCATATTAAAATAACCGGAATACTGTCGTGTTCACTCGACTCGATCACGCCGCCCAGAATCAATTTACGAACTTCGCGCTCAAAATTTGGATTTACGACAAAGTCCGGTTCGTCAATCCAGGGGATACTGACGGCACCTTTAGGGTGACCGATAAACAGGTACTCCATATCGGAACGAACATCGATAAAAGCCACATTGGGCTCCTGCCGGATTATTTCCCAGGCACGGGTTGCAGTAATATGTTCAACTTTATTTTTAGACATGCTTCTAACTTGTTGATCGTACTGAAAAAAGATAGGTGTCAGGATTAACTCGATAAATATGCTATAGAATAGACACGAAATCGAGCTTTATTTCAAGTTTTAGCGAGGAAATGGGGTGTAGCTGCGAATTTTGTTGATAATTAGCCGCCTTTCGTCACCATATGCTGCAATTTCATCGATTTATTCGGTTTTACTTAAATAGTTCTCAGTATTTGATAACAATGCTTGTTTATACTGAATCAAATAGTAGCAGATGCCGCAACTTAATCTGCCAAACGACGTAATCGAGGTTAAGCGGCAATTGTTTTTTAGATTGATCAAGCTGCCATGTTAGCAATCGTCCAGGAAAATGCGGAAAACCACTACCAATAGAATGTTACATGCTATCTCAGTGCTTTCGTCGCGCAAGCTCGTATCCATATCAAAATTCTACCTGTTGCCAATCTTCGCACTAATAATTTTGAGCCCCCAGGTACAGGCTGCTTACACTGTCAGTGTTATTCCGCAAACCGCATTTGAAGCGACCACGACCAATGTGGTCTGGGAGAATACCAATACTGGCTTTCCCGACGATGATGACCAACAGTTAGTTCCGATCGGATTTAATTTTTCATATGGCGGCGTGACTTATACGCAAGTTCGTATTGTTAGCAATGGACTGCTGCATTTCGGAGCAGATCAGGCCGTGCATCAGCAATATATCAATACCACCCTTGCTGCTGCAGCCGATAGGCTGATTATGCCTTATTGGGATGATCTGGAGCCATCGACTGGGGGTAGTGTCACTTATGACACATTTGGTAGTGGGCCGAATCGCCGTTTTGTTGCTACCTGGAATGCTGTGCCGCGTTACAACGCGCCAGCTACCAGCTATACGATTCAAGTGGTGTTGTATGAAAACGGAGATATCCTGTTTCGCTATGGTAATGATGATGCTGACGGTTCGAGTGCTACCATTGGGCTCGAAGAAACCGATGCTGATTTCAACCAGTTTTCATTTAATGCAGTTTCAGTGTCGGACGCACAGGACCTGTTGTGGCAACCCCAATTACCGTCGATCACGAGAGTTGATTCAGATTGTCTGTTGAGCAGTCAAATTTCGGTGATATTCAGCGCGCCTGTGAGTCCGGGGATTGTCGATGATGTTAATAATTACTCGATTAATAACGGTGTAACGATAAATTCCGCCACCCTGGTAAACCCAACTACGGTGCTACTCGACACTTCGGGTTTTAGTCTCGGTACCAGCTATATACTGCAGTCGATCAACCCGTCTCAAGTGGTTAATTTTACATTCGGCGTGACTACTTTTTCGGACCTGTTTTCTACTAGTGCCTATAGCAATAATGATGGCTCTAGCACCTGGTCCGGGGATTGGCTGGAAGATCAAGAAATCGGTGGCGGTGGCGGACCCTCAGCCGGCAATATCACCATTGCTGGTGGAGTGCTAAGAATGGACGATAGACCCAATTCTGGGGGGCAGCCCAACCTGTCGAGAGAAGTTGATTTGAGCGGACAGGCGTCGGCTACTTTGTCATTCGACTTTCAAACTTCGGGCAATCTGGAAGGCTCAGATGTTTTTAATGTCGATATCTCGAATAACGGGGGCGCCAGTTATACTACTCTGCGAACTTATAGTAATGATGTCAGCGGCACGGAAAACATTGACATTACCGCTTTCATCTCTGGCAATACACGCGTCCGATTTAGGGTTGTATCTTTTTATGGCGGACCTGGCGAATCGATGGAAATCGATAATGTCACAATTCTCGCAATTCCGGATTCCAATTTATGCATCAGTATTAGTACCAATCACCTGTCCATCGGCCATGATGGTACGGCCGTTAATTGCCAGGCGGAGAATGTGACCATATCCGCACATACCAGCGCTACGGCGCCGCATGTGATCGACACATTGTATACCGGTACGGTCAACCTGAGCGTGGATACATTGCGTGGAGACTGGGCCTGCGTCGGCGGCTGTAACGGTGCCAACCTGATCAACCTTGGTAATGGAGCGGGCAGCTATGTTTTTGATGGCAGCGAAAGCGGCACGGTCACGCTGACCCTTGCGAATACTTTTGCCGAAACCATCGATATCGATGCTGATGATGGGACCTATAGCGATTCTACCGGAATTGCCGATGGATCTGATGATCCACCGCTAACCTTTTCGCCTTCCGGGTTTAATTTTCTTGCCGACAGTGTGGTCGACGATATTGGTATCCAGATTGCAGGTAAGGCGTCTAATGTCGGATATGCTTCGCAGGTTCTGGAACTCGAAGCGATAAATACCAATACCTTGACAGGCGCCTGCGAGGCGGCGCTCAACGGCGTAGTCAGCGTTGATTTCGCATTTGAATGTGATAACCCGGATACCTGTCAGCGCCCGATTTATATTCTGGGTAATTCGGCGCCAGAAGCCCAGGTTGCCGGTACCAACACCGATGTCATCAACCCGCTCGGTTATACCGCCGTTGATCTGGACTTCGGAACGGTCGCCGATACCACCGCCAATTTTGTACTGACCTATCCCGACGCCGGGCAGATTCAGTTGCATGCGCGTTATGTATTGACGCCAAGCAATGAAGAACTGATCGGTGGCAGCAATAGCTTTGTATCACGGCCATTCGGGTTCCGGTTTGATTTTTCCCCCGCGAATCCCGCGGCGACGGGCCCCGGAGGCGGAGTATTTACCTCTGCCGGAACCAGTTTTCAGGTGGATGTGACTGGCATTCTGTACCAGGGGGCCGATGATGCGGATAACAATGGCAGTCCTGACAATCACGACGATACCATCGATCCTGGCGACAATGTGGACTTGAGCAACAATACTGTTTCGATTGGCCCGGGTTATCAGGACACACCCAATTTCGGTCAGGAATTTGAAGACGTTGATTTGTCCTCCTACCTGTTTGACCCGAATCCCGGATTTGATCCCGGGCTGTCGGGCACGACTCAAATTCTTGACTTTACTGCCGGTAGCGGCTTCAGCGCTGCGGTTACCTTTAATGAAGTCGGGATAATTGAAATTACGGCCGCTATTCTGGATGGTGATTACCTGGGAATTGGCATTTCCGAAACTTTGTTAATGCAGTCTCGCTCGGGTTATGTCGGTCGTTTCACGCCCCAGCGTTTGACTATGGCTGCGCAAAATGCCGGTACCTTTGTCGACACCAATCTTGCCGGTGCTCCGCCGTTTACCTATGTCGGACAGAATTTCGGATATGGTCCGCTGTTGACCGATCGTCCTTCATTCAGAGTGACCGCGCGAAACGCAGGTGGAGGCATTACCACAAACTATACTGGGGTATGGGCCATGCTTGGCACGCCGACCGTCGTGCTTGATTCGCCGATGGCGGATGGCACCAAACTAGGATCAGACGCGGCGACCTTGATGGCATTGAGCTATACGCAAACAACCAGTTTCACGCTGGTTGACAATACAGACGGTAGCCACGATTTCGTATTTGCAGCCGATGACGCTTTCAACTTCACCAAGGACAGCAATAGCGAAGTAACACCGTTTAATCCGGATATCGACCTGGGAATTACCAGCGTCGCCGATGATGATGGCATTGCGACCCCGGTGGGGTCTATTACCGTTACGCCCGATGGCTTAAATACGGAAATTCGTTTTGGTCGTATACGTATGGAAAACGCATTTGGTTCCGAACTTGTCGATTTGATCATGCCTTACCATATCGAGTTTTATAATGAAGACGGCGGTGGTAACGGGTACTGGACCCGGCATTTCGATGCTGATACGACGATTGCGTTAACTGATATTGGCGAGGTGCCGGGAGACACCGACGCGATAGTGATTACACCGACTTTGCCATTGGGTAAGTTTGATATCACTTTGATGGCCCCAATTTCTGGAACTGCGGGGGTCGAAACGATCACCATAGATCTGAACACTGCACCCTTGAACCAGGTCTGGCTACGGTACGACTGGGTTGATGATGCAATGACCATTTACGATGACAACCCATTTGCACTGGCAACCTTCGGTATCTTTGGTGGAGATCCGGTCCAGATCTATATTCAGCAGATTCGCCAGTAGCATCCCTTTGATTTTGTCATACCGCAGCGTGATTGCGGTATCTAGTAACGATAGAAAACTTCTGCAAGCTCGGATATCCCAACTCCTGTAACATTCCTGTTCCGGCAAACAAACTCTGGTCCGAGCAATCTATGAAAACCCTGTATCTGTTACGACATGCCAAATCAAGCTGGACCGATCCCGGAATGGGTGACAAACAACGCCCCCTGAACTCTCGTGGAAAACAGAATGCGCCATTAATGGGACAACGATTTAACTCGCGCGGTGAATCAGTCGATTTAATTCTGACAAGCCCGGCAAAACGTGCACACGACACCGCAAAACTCTTTGCAGCACAATGTGGTTACGCAAACCAAGAAGTCGAAGTTGCCGAGGCACTGTACTTTCTTGGCAATGGATCGATCGAGGAGCTGATTGCACAACAGGAATCTGAAGCAGGGGAGTTAATGCTGGTATTCCACAACCCGGACATCACTTCATTTTCCAATTCGCTCGACTACGAGCTAACTATCGACAATGTGCCGACCTGTGGATTGCTGCGGTTTGAATGCGATATCGAGGACTGGAACCAATGGTCGCGTGACACTACCCGATTCGAATATTTCGATTATCCGAAAAATACCTCGGAGCAACCAGTCAGTAATCAACTAGTCACCGATCAACGATAACGAATATTACGTCGTCTCACGCCCTGTGGCTTGCGTCGCTTGAGTCGCGTCGCTTCGCGCAGTCGGTCATTGGCATGTGCGCTCAACGCCATCTGACTGCTTTCGCCGGTTTCGCTCTTTCCCTGTAGCTGGGTATAGGAACCGTCAGCGTTCATTTGCCAGATTCCGTGTTTGTCCGACAACAGGGTGTCAATTATATCCCGCAGCGCTGCTCTTAATTCGGGTTCGTTCACCGGTGCCAGTACCTCGACCCGTTGCTCGAGGTTACGTTGCATCAAATCGGCCGAGCCGATGTAATACTCCGAGTCACCTCCATTTTGAAAATAGTAAATACGACTGTGTTCGAGAAAACGTCCGACCACGCTGAATACGCGAATATTCTCGGACAGGTTCGGAATGCCGGGTTTGAGGCGGCAGCTATCGCGTATGATCAGGTCGACCTGCACCCCCGCCTGCGAAGCCTGGTAGAGCGCCTTGACGATATCCTTGTCTTCGAGGGCGTTGCTTTTGATCTGGATCAGACCAGGTGATTTCTCGCAATGCTGCTCGATCTCGCGTTCAATTTTTTCCAGCAACGAGCGTTTCAACAGTTTCGGTGCCGGCAGGATCTTGCGGTAAACCCGCTTCGGCGTAAATCCGGTAGTTAGATAGTTGAACAACTCAGAGATATCATGACCGGTATCCGGATCGCAGGTCAACAACCCGAGATCGGTATAAAGCCGTGCATTGCCGGCGTGATAATTGCCGGTGCCGATATGAACGTATCGACGTAGCGCGTTGTAGTCATTGCGTACCACCAGGATTAGCTTGCAATGGGTCTTAAGATCAACCACACCGTACGTCACATGAATGCCGGCCTCCTCAAGCCGACTCGACCAGCGAATATTCGCAGCCTCGTCAAAACGAGCCTTGAGCTCCACCACCACGGCAACCTGCTTGCCATTTTGCGCGGCGTCGACAAGATACTCGATAACCCTGGTGTCGCCAGAAGTTCGATACAGCGTCATTTTGATCGCGCGAACCTTGGGGTCACGACTGGCCTCTCGCAAAAAGCGTTCGACTGACGTCGAGAACGATTCGAAGGGGTGCTGCAGCAGAATTGATCCATGATCCCGAATGGCATGAAAAATGTTCGGCCAATTGGTCAACCTGGGATGATCAATTGCATGATGCGGCGTATCCCGCAAGGCCGGAATTTCGAGTCCGCAGAGCTCGAACAGGTCGCGAGGGGCGAGCAGGGTCCGGGTTTCAAAGATATCGTCTTCGTCGAGACCGAGCTCGGCCCCGAGCATGCCGCGTCGTGTCGGTTCCATGTCTTCCTCGATCACTACGCGCACTATTTGTGCGAAACGACGGTGGCGTACCTCGGTTTCGATCATGTCGAGCAGGTCGTCGGCACGATCTTCATCGGGCGCGGTATTGGCGTTGCGGGTGACATAAAACAATTCACAGTCGACAATTTCCATTTTCGGAAACAGTACGTCGAGGTTTTTCGCCATCACGCTTTCCAGCGGAATAAATGTATTTGAGTCGGGAACTTTGAGAAACCGGGAGATCCCAAGACCGGTGGGCACTTTTACCCGTGCGCGCAACTCTTCTTCGTCATCCTTGTGGCGCAAAGTGACCAGCAGGTTGAGCGACAGGTTGGAAATGAACGGAAAGGGATGCGCCGAATCAACTCCTTGCGGTGTCACCAGCGGGTATATGTTGTCGAAGTAAAAATTGCGGATGGTTTCCTGATCGTCATCATCGAGTGATTCGAACGAAGTAATCCTGATATCCTGTTCGGCCAGCAAATCGATCAGTTCCGGGATTAGCGCGTCTTTTTGCGCTTCTAGTTCGCGTACCTTCTGGTAACACTCATCAATTTGTTGCGCCGGTAAACGGCCATCAACGGTATAGTCCATCACGCCGGCGCCGACCTGCTGTTTCAATCCGCCGATGCGCTTCATGAAAAATTCATCCAGGTTGGAGCTGACAATCGCCGCAAATTTGAGTCGTTCCAGTAATGGATTCTTGTCGTCTTGCGCCTCGTGCAATACGCGAAAGTTAAACTCGAGCCAGGTCAGCTCCCGATTAAGATAAAGTTCGGGCGCATCGAGGTCGACGAATTCGCTCGGGACATCAACTTCACCACTGCCGGGCAGTTCGTCTACCAGGTGTTCTTCCGCGTCGGTAACGACCGACAGCGGTTTGTTGATGTTTTGAGGCGTTGCCATCCAGTTGCCCTGCGTTATTTGTGTATTTCCGGCACGAAGGTTTGATCGTCTAACGGTGGCCGTACGTAACCACGCGCTTTTTCGCGCGGTTCGAGTTTAAATGGGGCCGGTGTCAGGTCTTCGTATGGGATCAGGCTTAGCAGATGTTTAATACAGTTCAGGCGAGCGTGTTTCTTGACGTCGGCATTGACCACATACCACGGTGCCTGTTTGATGTCCGTGTGCGCAAAGTTATCGTCCTTGGCGCGTGAGTATTCGACCCACAGTTTACGTGATTCGAGATCCATCGGGCTCAGTTTCCAACGTTTGGTGGGGTCCTTGATACGACCCTGAAAGCGCAATTCCTGCACGTCGTCGCTCACCGAAAACCAGTACTTGATCAACAGGATCCCTGAGCGAACCAGCATACGCTCGAACTCGGGACAACTGCGCATGAACTCGCGATACTCCTCGTCGGTGCAAAAGCCCATCACGCGCTCGACCCCGGCACGGTTGTACCAGCTACGATCGAAAAGCACCATTTCGCCTTCGGCCGGCAGATGTGGAATATAGCGCTGAAAATACCACTGTGTTTTCTCACGCTCGGTTGGCATGCCGAGTGCAACTACCCGACAAATTCGCGGATTCAGACTCTGACTGATGCGTTTGATCACACCGCCTTTGCCGGCCGCGTCACGACCCTCAAAAACACAGACGACCTTAAGCCCTTTTTCCTTGACCCATTCCTGTAACTTGATCAGTTCAATCTGTAAATCGGCCAGTTCTTTTTCGTATTCTTTATTAGAAATTTTGCCTGTCTTTTTGACTTTATCGTCTTTGGCCATGGTTGTTCCCCCGGTTATTGGTTGTGTAGGCATGAAACCTATACCAAAGAATATAGTCTGTCCAGATTAAGGGGTGATAAGTAATTGCCCGAAAAGCATCGCATTGAGTGACATACTCCTTTTCACGGACAGGCGACCAACGCATTGATCCATAAATCTATGATGGCAGTGGCGTCTGAATCGACAATATCACTGCCAATTTTTGGCATTTGGTTATCCCCTCTAACATGCATACGTAGCGATACGATCGACTCAGCAGAGGCCCCCGGTGTAATCAAGGTCGCACCGGCGACGCCTAAATCACCGGAAAGTGGTGCGGTATTACATAGGGCTGTGTCAGCAAAACTGGTCTGCCATCGAAGGTCAAAGCGATCAGCAACCGATCCGGGCTGGTGACACTGAGCGCACTGAACGTGAAGGTAATCTCGAGCCCGTTTTTCAATAGAGGCATTGTCATCAAGCGGAGACAGTGCAGGCAATAAAGCCGGGTCACCTGGGTCGCTATCGAGTATGTTAAGTTGTACCGCTGCTGTTAACTGGTTAATTTCCCCGACGCCTTGATACATAAACGAACGGTTTAGTTGAGCGGTTTCCGGCCCCAGCGTCTGACCCGCTACATCGGTATGGCACTGGAGACATTGCGCTGCACTGGGTATATCCCATATCCTGCTGCCGGTGTCGTAGCTGGAGCCAGCCAGAACAAGATTGGCGTCGGTTCCATCGACATTCCATTTATAGGCGTATCCAGCCCAGTCGCCATCGTCATGGCGCATCAAGAGTCTTGTTTCAACCAGGATATTGTCGGCGATAAAATCTTTAAGCAGCACGCTACCAATGGGAAAATCCCAATGGCCATTGGCCGCGATACTGATGTAGCGATCATCAGGTAAGGCAAGCCAGCGATTTTTTTCAGCATCATCCGACCAAAGTGGAGTGTTAACGTCATAGGGTATCAGGCCAGATGCTTTTTGAGTGGGATCAGCGGCCAAAACACAGCCTGTTTCAGAGAGTTTTTGCGGAAATGTTTGTACCCCGCCACCAACGCCCGCCGACAGTCTTGGAAAGCCGGCACTAGCCGCATAAATTTCACCATCGTTAGCCTGCCCCCAGCTAACCACATTAAAAGCGCCAACATTACCCACCTCTATCCGGCTACTTAAGCCGCTCAGTGAATCAAACGAAAGCGCCCAGGTGACGCCAGTACTCCATTCAGAAAAAATTAATCTACCGGCCAGTTCAGGAAAAGTCACACCGCGATACACATAACCGGCGATAACTGAAATGCCATCGTCACGTCCATATTCGATGACGGGGTCAATCCATTCAGCATTATCACAGGGCATCGTATCAAAGCAGGCAGTTCCTTCCTTATGGGGCCATCCAAAATTCCCTCCTGGAACGATTAAATCAATCTCTTCTAAATTCGACTGGCCGACATCACCGACCCAGACATCACCGGTTTCGGTATCAATACTAAAACGCCAGGGGTTTCTAAAGCCGTAGGCATAGATTTCAGGGCTGGCCCCTGGCGTACTTATTAGAGGGTTGTCTGGAGGAATGGCATATTCTCTTACCGTGAAATTGGCATCAGTCGCCAAATTGTCATTATCGTTAGGATCTATGCGGATCAGGCTTCCTCTTATGTCAGTTATATCTTGTGCAATTGAGCGAACACCATCGTCACCCAGTGAGAGGTATAGATAACCATCGGGACCAAAATGAAGATCGCCCCCGTTATGAATGTCGCTGACCTGTACGTGCTCAAGAATGATCTGTTCTTCCCCCATGGACGAGGGGAAGGTTTGGCCACCATCACCACTAATAAAGCGAGATATCCTGGAATGAGTAGCCGTGGTGTAGGAGACATAGATGGCGCCGTCAGCAGCGAAGTTAGGGGAGAAAGCAAAACCTAGTAATCCGCGTTCAACATTGAGAGAGAGCCGGTCGCTAATATCGAGGGCATCGGTTGAACTGTTTACATTGATATCTGCTTCAAATCGTATGATGCGTCCGGCTCGATCCGCTACAAACCAAAAATCATCTGTTCCGGGGATTTGCTTAAATCCGGTCTGCCGGTCAGTCGTCAAGAAAAGACTGCTAAAAGCCGGATCGAATGTATAGGCACCAATACTTGGCCTTGCCGCAGCCAGGCAAGTGGTGTTGGATGGTCTCACGCCTAACTGGGGGTCAAGAATCTCACTATTACTAGACCCTCCTCCCCCACCGCCCCCACCTCCACAGGATGTTAGAGCGACAATTAATGTGCATAGTATTAGCGATTGTTGAACCAGGCTTTTCATTAAAACAACCTATTTGTTGAATATTGCCAGCATACTCTGGTTATATTTTCTGGTGCAACTGCAGCATCAGCATCAGCCTATTGAACCAGGCTATTAAGTGAAAAAATTACCATTTAAAGAAAAAATTCTGGCAGGTTTACAGCCCTTTTCAAGTGAATTATGTAGCGATTACAAGGCTGGAGATCAGGCCATCTGGTTCAAATTTATGGACCAACCGCGGATCACAAGACCCGACCGCGAAGCGGCCAATGCGCCGGAAAATTCCTTTCCTGGGTCTAACCCGTAAAGAATGAAATCTTTTGGTGCACCGGTAATCTGTGCTGTATGTAATAGTTGAGGTGGGTGCCTTGGATCGCTTCTGACAACAAAACTGTCCAATGGCATCGATAACCCGGTGCCGTCAGCCTTCACGATGGCTTCCTTGCTCGTCCAGATCCGATAAAACCCGCGCAAGTGCAGTTCCCTGGGTAAATCAACCAGGCTGTCACGCTCATGCCGGGAGAAAAACCGTGCAGCGATGTCATGGATTTCATCAATTGGGCGCATGAACTCAACATCAATACCAAGAGGCAGTTGTCCAGAGACAGCGATCAACGCGAGATTATCAGAAGACGAGGTATTGAAGTAGAGTACTACACGGTCTGGCGGTTGTTCGATCTTCGGTTTGCCATTTTTTCCATGGGTGAAACACAACTCAGCGCCCGGAACGCCCATATATGCGCTCAGCACCATTCTCAGCGTTCCCCGGCGGACAGCAAAACGCCGTTTGTCGTTTGATGATCTGAAACGTACAAGGCGGGCCTGCTCGTCTGTTGACAACAATTGCCTTAAATGTCGTTCCACTGAACTTCTTGCTTCAAGCGCGACGCGCCACACATGGATCTCACCATCGGAAATTGTTAGCGAGCCAATCGACGGCACCGGCACGCTCTGAAAGTAGTCCATACAAATCAGAGCATCTCCTCGAGTTCTTCGAAAGCGTCTTCTTTATCCAACGAATGAACTTTAATATCCCCGTTAATTTTACGGGCCAATCCCATCAAGACCCGGCCAGGGCCAACTTCCAGGCAAAGCGTTTTTGCGGGTAATTGTTCTATGCTTTGGGTCCAGAGCACTGATCCTGCTACCTGACGGTAGAGGTTATCGCGAATAACATCTGGGGTAGTTCCTGCGCCGTATACCTCTGCATCAATATTGGCGATATATGGAATATTCGTTTCGTTAAAATTAACATCGCTTAAGGTATCTTTTAATTTTTCTGCAGCAGGCTCCATTAATAAGCTATGAAAAGGAGCTGAAACTTTTAACTCGATGGCTCGAAAGGGACATGAATGATTGTCATTCAACCAGGCAACCGCTCTATCGCAGGCGGCTGCATGCCCAGAAATCACAATTTGATTTGGCTCATTGAAATTGGCTGGAATTACTTTTTCGATCGACTCGCTCCCATGGGTGCATGCCTTTTGAACGACTTCCTGAGGGACCTTCATGATCGCGACCATCTTGCCTTTTCCAACTGGAACAGCATCTTGCATAAACTGGCCACGAGCACGCACTACATGTACCGCATCCTCGAAGCTTAGGGCCCCCGCTGCTACCAGGGCAGAGTATTCTCCCACTGAATGACCTAGTACTTTTTCAATAGCTACATCTTTCTTTTGGAGAATATTTTTAGCTTTCTCTAACAGGGCAATAGAATAAGTTACAATCGCCGGCTGAGTATTGTGAGTGAGGGCTAATTCTTCCTCAGGTCCTTCAAGCATTATTTTTGAAAGGGGGAAGTCCAAAGCGGTGTTCACGCGATTTAATAATTCGTAAGAGGCGTGTCCCTCCAATGATTTCCCCATGCCAACGTATTGAGATCCTTGACCTGGAAAAAGTAAAGTAACTGAATCGTATAAGGGCATAAATCTATTCTTTATAAAGGGTTGATATCGAAGTAATGTGGCTCCGTATGTGAGCCCTGCGTCGAAAGCACCTGGCAATACAATGTCGCCACGTTTAATTCTACCGTCTTCAACAGCTTCGTGAAAGGCTCCTGTTTTGTTAATATGACGTCCTCAGGTCATCCAGTACATTGAACAATCGAAACCTGCGGCCATCAGTTAACTGGTCATGCATAAAATCCATCGACCAAGTAACATTCGGTGCGCCAGGTACAACTATAGGCACTGGCTTTTCCCGTTGTATACGCCGCCTGGATCTGACCCGAAGGTTTAACTCCAGTTCGCAGTAAATACGTTTGTGACTCGAATCAAATCCATAGTATTTGGCTATTGCTGTAACGTGATGTTTTCATGCAGAATCTTCTGTATTTAGTTTACGAGAAAATTCTACTTTTGAGGTCAACTATTTAGAGGGGCGATTACCTTGTCATCTGCAAAACCCGAGCTGGGGG
>QIJI01000134.1 GCA_003231795.1 Gammaproteobacteria bacterium | reverse complement strand
GGATTCGACGGATTTTACGATTACGTCAACAACCTGAACCGGTCATTAAACATTCCGGCCAATTTGACCGATCTGGGCGTTACTGACCCTGATCTCGACTGGCTGGTGGATTCCGCGCTCAAAGATCCCAGTGTTGGTGGAAATCCGGTCGAAATGACGAAAGAGAATACACGGGCTTTGTTTGAAGCCTGTTTGTAGATCAGTGATTACGGGGCAGATTATTTTTGCCTGGCGTAACTCCCGCGCCTCTCTCTGTCATTCCCACGCAAGCAGAAATCTTATAAAACGCCACCATTACAAGATCCCCGCCTGCGCGGGGATGACGGAGAATTTACCGTGTGGATGACGGAGAATTTACCGTGGGGATGACAGAAATTTACTGCTGAGGTGACGGGATACGAGGGTTGTGTTTAAATCAGATTGTCGCGCGGGGTTTCACCGGCAAAAAAAGCTTCGAGGTTTTCTACCACGCGCATGCCCATGGCTTTGCGGGTTTCCTGGGTCGCGCTACCCAGATGCGGCAATAACACGACATTTTCCATCGCCGCCAGCGCCGGCGTTACCGCGGGTTCCTTTTCGAAAACATCGAGACCCGCACCGGCGATTTCGCCGCTATCAAGCGCAGCAACCAGCGCCACTTCATCGATTACGTCACCGCGAGCGCTATTGATGACAAAAGCTCCCGGCTTCATTGCTTTGAAGGCTTCGGTACTGATCAGGTGGTAAGTTTCTTTACCGCCCGGACAATGCAGCGAAACAAAATCGGCCTGCGCATAAACTTCTTCAGGAGAGGCGCATTGGGTTGCGTTCAGATCAGCAATGTCTGCTGCCCGCGGCGGGAAGGGATCGTGAAATATGATTTTCATATTGAATCCATGGGCTGCACGAGCAGCAACCGCACGTGCAATCCGGCCCATTCCGATCAGTCCCAGCGTTTTACCGGTTACGCTGGTGCCCATCATGTGCGTCGGACGCCATCCGCTCCATTCGCCATTGCGCAAATGACGCTCACCTTCACCGGCACGTCTCGCCACACAGAGCAGCAAAGTCATGGCCAGATCGGCAGTACAGTCGGTCAGAACTTCGGGGGTGTTGGTTACCGTAAGTCCTGCCGCTTTAGCGGCTTCAAGGTCGATGTGATTGAAACCTACCCCATTACTCCCCAGAATTTTTGCGCGAATGTTTTCGACGCCCAACACCTCGGCATTGACCTTGTCGCAAACGGTTGGCAATACCGCATCCGCATTGCGCAGTGCGTCCTGGAGCTCCTGTACCGACATCGAGTGATCATCTTCGTTGAGCTGCGTATCAAAACGGTCTGACAACACGGCCTCGACATCCGCATGCCAGCGACGCGTAACTATAACCTTGGGTTTGGACATTGGGGTTTCTCCTGTAATAACACCAGCCAAGCTCTGACTTCGTCAGAAATTCCCTGGCTGCGACATCTTGAAAACTGGCGCAGTGTAATCGCAGGTAAGAAATTAAACTATCGAAAAAACGTCATCATTCACTGTCGTTTTCAACCAGTTCAGGGTAGCCGAACAGTGAAGGTGTTCCACCCGTATGCAGAAAAACAACATGATCGTCGGAACCAAATTTTCCCTGGCTTAACATTTCCAGCAACAACGCAAATGTCTTACCCGAATAGGTTGGATCGAGCAATATACCCTCGTGACGCGCCAGGTACTTGATGGCACCAACCGTAGCCTGATTGGGCAGGCCATATCCCGGTGCCAGCATGCTGTCATCGCAGACAATGTCATCATCCGAGATGGTAACCGGATTTCCCAGTGCCGCTAATACTGAATCCATCTTGGTACGCACTCGTTGCCGCTGGCTTTTGGCGTCGCGGCGCACGCACACACCATGCACCGGAGTATCCCAACCCAACGCTCGCACACCGAGCAGAAAGCCGGTATGAGTAGAGGCGGAGCCAGTTGGCACAATAAAACAATTCGGCCTGATGTTGATTGCATCTAACTGTTGCAGCGTCTCTTCGGCGCCATCGACATAACCCAGAGCGCCATAAGGTGTATGCGCGTTTGACAACGGAATGACATAAGCCTTTTTGCCCTGCTTTTCGAGTTCAACAGCTCGATCGACCATCGCCTGATCCGCGCCTCCCTCATCTTCTCCAACCGGGTAATGGTGAATTTTCGCACCCATCAGCTTTACCAGATAAGGATTGCCTGAAAGATGATATTCCGGTTGATCGCGGTCGACCCGATGTTCGAGTTGAACTTCGACATCAAGTCCCATTTTACGCGCCGCCGCCACCGTCATACGGACATGATTAGACTGCACAGCTCCGGTAGTCAGCAAGGTATCCGCGCCCTGCTGCAAGGCATGGCCGATATAAAACTCGAGCTGGCGGCTTTTGTTGCCACCGAAGGCGAGCCCGGTACAGTCGTCGCGTTTAATCCACACATGGGTATTGAATTCGGCACTCACATTATTAAGCAGCTCTAACGGCGTGGGTCGGTGACTCAGATCAACTCGCGCGAATTTTTGAGTTAGTGACATGACTGACCTCCTTAAATTGATAAGCTGCTAGCCGATAGACTATTAGCCGAGAATTTTAATCAACACTACACCCAGGCAGACGACAACCGCTGCGATAATACGTTGACGCCCGAATGATTCATGAAACACCAGGCTACCGATCAGGGCAGCGAATATTACACTGGTTTCGCGCAACGATGAAACCATTGCGATCGGTGCCACGCTCATCGCATAAATAACCATCGCGTAGGCCGACGCGGCCGCCATTGCACCCAGGGTAATTTTACCGGGTTTAGCGCGCATATAACCGAACCAGCCCGCCCGATCCCGTAGCAGCAACCACAATCCTATCGGTACCGGCTCGAATACAAATAACCACAGGATATAGCTGAACGGATTACCGGCGGCACGCACACCAATACCATCGGCTACCGTATAGGCAGCGATGAAAAACGAGGTCGCCAGCCCCCAGCGCAATGTCTGCGGCGATATTCGACCCAAAGCGCCACCCATAAAGGTGATGCTGACCAGGCCCAGGCTGACCAGCCCTATTCCCAACATTGCCCCCGCAGATAGCCATTCGTTGGCAAACAGCCCGGCACCAATGACCACCATGACCGGTGCCAGTCCACGAAATAACGGATACACCTGGGATAAATCACCCGTTCGATAGGAACGCGCCAGTGTAATGTAGTAGGCCGTGTGGATAATCACCGAGGCGAGCAGCAGCGGCCAGCTTTCGATCAGGGGCAAGGGGAAAAAGAATAACAGCGGCAGACAACAGATTGCGCTGACCAGGCGATAAGAGGCGATACTGAACTGCGCAGACCCGCCCGATTTTGCCATCGCATTCCAGCTCGCGTGCAAAAGTGCCGCGAACAAAACCAGTCCGATGATCATCGGCGTCACAGTATTTTAACCCCAGTCAAATGTGACACCGGGGGTGATTGACGCCAATTCGAGCGGATGACAGTTCCAAAATTCGATGTCGAAACAATCACCGGGCCTGATCGACCCGGCCCTTATTTAGAGGAATCTGTTCCCCCGAAAATTCTGCCGACTATTACGCAGGAACCAGTTTTTCCCGATCTCGACGCGCGCTCTGGGTCTTCCACACCAGCACTAGCAATAGTATTGCGGGTATGTAAAACCATCGTTTATCGGGTCGATCTGATTTTATCTGGATGTCAACAACTTCCCAGTCAAAGTCGATTTTTTGTTTTTCGGCGGCACTGCCGAACACAATATTGTCGACCAGCATCTTGCCGTCTTCTTCACGCAGTTCCAGTCCTGCCGCCATTTCGACCCGGTCCTTGCCGGCACCGGGTTCACCAACCGGCAGCATCACAACCTTATCGACCAAATCACCTTCCAGTGTTTCGCCAACGACGCGCACCCGAATCAATCCATTGGCCGGCTGCATTTCAGCAATTTCGTAAATTTTGCTCGCTTCCACTTTTTGCAGCGGGTCGTAAACAAAATCCATAAAAAATCCAGGTCGGAATAAGGTAAAGGTAATCAGCAACAACGCAGCCGTTTCCCATTTTTTACTATGGGTCAGGAAAAATCCTTGCGTCACCGCCGCAAACAACAGCATCGCAACCAATGCCGACACCACCACGCTGATTAGATGAATCGGTCCGGTAATTCCGATCATCAACAGTTCAGTATTGAAAATAAACATGAACGGTAAAATAGCGGTGCGCATATCGTAGGTGAAACCCTGGATGCCCGTTTTAATCGGATCACCACCTGATATCGCCGCCGCCGCATAGGCCGCCAGCCCGACCGGTGGCGTGTCATCCGCAAGTATGCCGAAGTAAAACACAAACAGGTGCACTGCAATCAGCGGCACAATGAGGCCGTTGCTCGCCCCAACCGAGACGATAACCGGTGCCATCAGCGACGAGACAACAATATAGTTTGCCGTAGTCGGTAATCCCATTCCCAGGATCAAACTGATTACAGCCGTAAAAATCAACATCAGAATCAGGTTACCGGCGGAAACAAACTCAACAAATTCAGCCAGTACCAGCCCAATACCCGTCAGGGTAACGGTTCCGAGAATGATGCCGGCACAGGCGGTAGCAACGCCGATACCGATCATGTTACGGGCACCGGCAACCATACCGTCGGTAAAGTCTTTCCGACATTCTCTGAAATATTCGCCGTATTGTGTTTCACCACGAAAAAATGCTTTTAAGGGTTTATGCGTCAACAAAACGATTGCCATGAAGATGGTGGCATAAAAAGCAGACAATCCAGGAGACAGGCGTTCTACCGTCAGACACCAGATCAGAACCGCAACCGGGAGCAAAAAGTAGAGCCCTGATTTAACAATCGGGCCTGGTACCGGCAATTCTGCGATGGTATCGCTTCTTCCCAGTTCCGGAAATTTGGTTGAGTATTTGGCGAGGACTACATAAGCCACCATAACGATCGTGGATGAAATCCAGAATGTGTATTCGCCGCCCACGTCCTTGACCCAGCCAAACCCATAAAAAGTAATGCCGGAGAGGATAATGATGCCCAGACAAACCGTCGTATATACCAGCAAGGATCGTTTCAAAGAACTCTCGACCGTCTTTTTAAGACCTTCAAGACCGGCCTTCGAAGCCTCCAGATGCACAATATAAACCAGTGCAATATAGGCAATTATCGCTGGCAGAAAGGCGTGTTTGATAACTTCGATATAGGAAATACCAACAAACTCAATCATCAGGAAGGCCGCAGCACCCATAACCGGGGGTGTCAACTGTCCATTGGTCGAAGATGCAACTTCGACCGCACCGGCTTTTTCCGCCGAAAACCCGACCCGCTTCATCAACGGAATGGTAAAGGTACCGGTTGTTACCACGTTGGCGATAGACGAACCAGAAACCAGGCCGGTTAACGCGGAGGAAACTACGGCCGCCTTGGCCGGACCACCGCGCATATGCCCCAGTAACGAAAACGCCACCCAGATAAAATAATTACCGGCTCCCGCTTTTTCGAGCATCGAACCGAACAGTACAAACAGAAACACCATCGATGCCGACACACCCAGCGCAACCCCGAAGACGCCTTCCTGGGTAATCCACATATGCGACATGGCTTTGCCGAAGGAGGCACCCTTCCAGGCGATAATCTCGGGCCCGAGATGACCAAAAAACACATAAAGCAGGAAGATACCCGCGATCACCATCAACGGTGGTCCGAGCGCACGACGAGCCGCTTCCAGAACCAGCACAATACCTATTCCGGCAATGACCAGATCGGTGGTCGTCGGCAGCCCCGGTCGCTCGCCGAGTTCTACCGCAAATATTGACAGATACATGGTCACGATGATGCCGCTTAGCGCCAAAATCCAATCCTGAACCGGGATCATATGTCGCGGCGAGCTTTTCAACGCAGGATAGGCAAGAAACGCCAGCGCGACCGCGAATGCCAGATGAATAGAGCGAGTGTCGGTATTGTTCAAAACCGGCAGCCACGAAGAAAATATATCCAGATAGGGCAGCGGCGAAGCAATCCAGAGCTGGAACACCGACCAGCAAAAAGCGGTCGCTACGATCAATTTCCCTACGTTACCTTCCGGGCTACGCGCCCCGGTATCGGTGGCGGCAATCATTTCCTCCAGTTCAGCTTCTGAAGCCTGCGACTTGTTTTCATCGACCATTGCGGTCTCTCCCCTGTACCAACAGATTTTTTTAAATTTTAGTAGATTTTTTTTGTTGTATTTAACTCAGACCACAACCCGTGTTACAGATAATGGTCTCAGTTAAACCAACAAGGGGGCGGGCAAAGCCGCCCCCTTGTCAGTAACGCTGAATTACATCCAGCCACGTTCCTTGTAGTAACGGATAGCACCATCATGCAACGGCGCTGATATACCTTTACTGATCATGTCCTTTTCATTCAGATTAGCAAAAGCAGGGTGTAGCTTTTTGAAAGCTTCAAAGTTATCAAATACTCCTTTGACCACCGCATAAATGGTATCGGCTGGAGTTGCAGTAGAAGAAACAAAAGTAGCAAGCACGCCAAAAGTGGGCACGTCGTCCGGGTTTCCACGATACATTCCACCTGGAATTACGGTGGTGCCATAGAAAGGATACTTGGCCACCAGCTTGTCAACCGCAGGACCGTCGACCGCAACAAAATTTGCTTCACAGGTCGTGGTCGCTTCCTTGTTCAGTGCAGCGGGGTTGCCGACTAACCAGAAGAATGCGTCAATTTTGTTATCGCACAGGGCTCCCGGAGTTTCGGACGATTTCATTTGCGATGCGAGTTTGAGATCCTTGTTGGTTTTGCCCATAGCGCCCCAGACGACATTCCAGGTGGCTTCAGTTCCTGAACCGGCATTACCGATATTGACCCGCTTTCCGACCAGATCACTGATATGTTTAATACCAGAATCTTTACGCGCTACAATACTGATGGGTTCCGGGTGTACCGAGAAAACAGCTCTCAGTTCTTTATACGGGCCCGCGTCAATGAATGCCTTCTTCACTGTGCCGTTATAAGCGTGGTACTGCCAGTCGGACTGTGCAACACCCATATCCAGTTCACCGCCACGCATGGTGTTGATGTTGTATACGGATCCACCGGTTGATTCTACTGAGCAGCGGACACCGTGCACTTTTCTATTTTTGTTGACCAATCGGCAAATAGCACCACCGGTTGGGTAGTAAACACCGGTTACACCACCGGTTCCTATGGTTACGAACGTCGTCTCCTGGGCGATGGCTGAGCCCGCGCCTAAAGACGAAGCAACCAGCAAAGCCGAAGCTATCGTGCCTGATAATTTCATACCTGATTTCATTACTTATCTCCTTCGATTGTTGTGCCGATTGTTGTTTTTGTGCGATACATCGTTACGGCCTACGTTGTACTGCATTCGATCTTTAGAACAGTAATATGTTATAGAGGTTTAAAGTATTGTCAAAATGGGGAAATGTCAAAAATACCTGGCCCATTGCTAGATTAAACAGTTCTATAGATATTTTGGTCGCCTGACCCAATTATCTGTTGTTTCATTTTTTGAATCGACTACATTACCGCCTCTAATGGCGATACTCCAATGATTTTCCTCGATTCTTCGATTAAACACGAGCTAAAACAGTTTTTCATCATCGCGATTCCGCTGTCGGCGGCCTACCTTGCCGAATATGCGATGTTTGTAACCACCAAAATGGTCGTCGGCAAGCTTGGCTATCATTCTCTGGCTGCGGCTGGTATCGCGGCTGATCTGTCGTTCGAGATTCTGGTGGTATTAATGGCATTGTTATCGGTCGTCGGCGTGCTTGCAGCGCAGGCACTTGGTGCCGGGAAAAAGGATGAACTGGGCGAATCGGTACGCCAGGGATTTTTCGTCGCCACCGCACTCGGTATTCCAGCCACGATCGCAGTCTGGAATCTTGATTTGTTTTTGTACGCGACCAACCAGGACCCAAAGGTTATCACCCTGGCACAGGAATACCTGAAAGGACTCAGCCCGATGGTACTACCGGTATTGTGGTTTTCGATTTTTCGAAATTTCGTCGCGGTACTGGCTCAAACGGTATCAGTCCTGGTGATTAGCGTGATCGCAGTAGCGCTCAACTACCTGTTTACAGTGTGGTTCGTTTTTGGCGGGTTCGGGTTGGAGCCGATGGGACTTTTCGGGGCCGGTCTGGCAACCAGCATTGTTTCATGGTTCATGTTTTTCGCATTGGCCTTGCACGTATTTCGAAAATCCATGTTTCGGGGTTACGGCATCTTCAAAGGTAAATGGAAATTGCGGCTGCCTTTATGCCACGAAATTTTCTGGCTGGGTTTACCCATTGCCGGACTCGCATTTCTGGAGGCCGGTTTATTTGTTGCAACCTCAATCCTGTCCGGTGTCATCGGAGCAAAAACACTGGCCGCCTACCAAATTACCTCTGCCTGGATTGGCATACCTTTTGTGATTGCGTTTGGGCTGGCAGAGGCCACCATGATTCGTGTCGCATTTGCGGTCGGTCGCAACAGCATGTTCGAGGCCCGAAGAGCCGGATTCCTCGGAATGGGCCTGGTCATATTAATTACATCATCGATGGTCGTAGTCCCTTTAACATTGGCAGATTCGATTATTCTCGTATTTATTACACCTGATGATCCGGGATATGAAAAAGTTTCTGCTATGGCCCGACATTTTTTGTATATCGCAGCGCTGTTCATGGTGTTTGACGGTTTGCAGGCCGTCGCTGCGCGCGCGTTACGCGGCATGAAAGACAATCTGGTTCCGCTATGGATTGCAGGCTTCGGTTACTGGGTTCTTGGCGTTCCCGGAGGCGCAATTCTCGCGTTTTACTACGACATGGGTGGTGCCGGGTTGTGGTGGGGGCTGGCCATGGGGCTCGCGGTCGCGGCGGTACTACTGAGTTGGCGTTTTCATCGCTTTACTCGCGCAGCAATCACTAACTAGCAGTTCTACCATAAAAACCCAGATTCTCTGCGTCGGAAAACATGCGTCCGGGGGTTTCATAGTACGAGAACACACTAATGATGCGCATCAGGTCACCTGCCGACGGCGTTACCCGGTGAGCAGTATTCTTGCCTTTGAAAACATTCAGATCGCCAGCACCCAGATCCAGCTTCGATACATCCGGGTCCTGTCCGCGCAACAGTTTTGCAACTCCCTCGTAGTTCGGATCATCCTCGCTGCGCAGTCCCTGGCGGTATTGAAACTGACCGCCTTTGCTTGGAGCCTGCAACAGTAAAGTGGTGGTGAATTCCGAGCGATCGAAATGCCAGTTCAAGCCCTCACCAGCGTAATACCCCATAACATTGGCACAGGCAAGTGGATCGCCCATCGGGAACAGTTCCGCTTTATTCATCACCCGCGCCAAAAAAACGGTCAATGCAGGCCAGCGATATATTTGTGCAACAGGACCGGGGAGTTGGTCACCACACAAGGTGTGATTTACTGTTTTAACTCGCGCCATCGCCGGATGATTTGACTCCAGTGCCTTAACATCATCATCGAAATAAATATTGTGCTCGCGCGCATGGGTAAAGGATTCCCGTTCGAACATCGGGTACAGTGACGGTAACATCTGGTCGATAATATCGCGTTGCATGAAACCGCTTAAAGTGAACATGCCATCACATTCCAGGCAGGCAATACAGTCCTCAATCAACGCTTTGCCACGGTCACTGTCGAGGTCGTCAAGCGGGTATTTTTCGAGGTCAATTAAATGCTTCATAGGCGATACTATATGCCCGCATAATTGCCCGGACAAGTGGTGTTTTGTACACAATATCAGGTCGGTGCGCCACGATAGTAATGCCATAAAAACAGACTGCCAGCACTACGATAAGGCGACCAGGGCTGAACCAGCTCAGTGGCCTGTTTCTCATTGAGCGGCTGCTTGAGCCGTTTCAGTTTTTGCAGAGCAATTCGCAAAGCCAGATCCCCCGCCGGGAAAATATCGCTGCGTTGCAGCGAAAACATCAGATATATCTCGGCACTCCACGGCCCAAAACCCTTCAATGCAGTAATTGCGTCGATTGCAGATCGATCATCCATCCGGGATAACGACGTCGGGTCAAAACGCTGTTCGACCATGGCTCGCGCCAGACCTTCGACGTATTCAACCTTGCGCCCCGATAATCCGGCCTGGCGTAGTGCGCCCTGCGGTAACTTCAATACCGAAGCCGCCTCCATATCTGGCAACAGGTTACGAACCCGGATCATAATTGCGGCCGCCGCTGCGGTTGAAATCTGTTGTCCGACAATGGTGCTGAGAAAAGTTTCGAAGCCTTCAACACGAATTCTCGGTTTCGGGTAACCGAGCAGCGCAAGCCCTTGCCGCAAATCGTTATCTACTTTAGCGAGCGCGCGTAAATGCCGATTAATTTTTCCCTGGTTCACGATTTGCCTATGGCCTGTTCATCTTTTTTCGTCGTTACAAAGCAGTTTCGTTCTAAACTTTATGCTTATCAATGATATTGATCAGAATGCAGCCGGTCAGGAAGCGGTTAGCTTAGCTAATTCAAAGGAGCACAACAACACAGAGGGTCTGTCTGCCCCATGAATGCTACTATTACGATCCTCTCATCCCCTTCCACCGAGGAAAAGCAATGGCCGCTTATTGGATCGCCCATGTAGAAGTCACCGACCCGGACGCTTATGCTGAGTACGCCAGTCGTGCAACCGGTGCCATCGAAGCGCATGGAGGGGAGTTTCTGGCCCGCGCTACGCGAACAATATGGCTCGAAGGCAACGAACGCGAGCGTAACGTCGTGGTGCGCTTCCCCAGTGTCGAGGATGCACAAGCCTGTTATCACTCGGAGGCCTACCAGGAAGCCCTGAGTTATGCTCGCGATGCGGCTAATCGCGACCTGTGTATCATCGAGGGGAGTTAGTACTCCTTAACTATGCCGATTTTGAGCGAAAGTCAGGTCCAGCAGTTTCAGCAGGATGGTGTGATGCTTCTGCAAGGCGTATTTTCAGAATGGATCGAAACTCTGCGCCAGGGTGTTGAAACCAATATGAGCGATCCCGGACCCTGGGCTCGTGAGTACGTGGATGATCATCAGTCCGGTCGTTTCTTCGGTGACTATTGCAACTGGAATCGCATCGACGAGTATCGCGACTTCATGTTCGATTCACCGGCAGCAGAAATTGCCGCCGATTTAATGCAATCATCAGGCACCCGGATATTTCACGAGCATGTGCTGGTGAAGGAACCCGGCACCGATAAAATTACCCCCTGGCATCACGACCAACCCTATTACTGCGTCGATGGCGAACAGACCTGCAGTCTGTGGATTCCACTCGATCCGGTCGGCATCGAAACCTGTCCCGAATTTGTCGCTGGCTCGCATCGTTGGGGCCGTCGTTTTTTGCCGCGAAAATTCAGTGGTATCGACTACGACCACGACGATGCGGCCCTCGAATCGATGCCCGATATTGACCAGCACCGTGACGACTATGATATCCGGCACTGGTCGCTCGAACCCGGTGATGCGATCGCTTTCACCTTCCTCACCGTACACAGTGCTCCGTCCAATCTTTCGGCAACCCATCGACGCCGGGGTTTTTCAACTCGCTGGCTTGGAGACGACACCGTATTTGCACAGCGCGCCGGAGAAATGTCCCCGCCTTTCCCTGGCCTGGAACAGAAACTCAAACCCGGCGATCCGATGGTTAGCGAAGAGTTTCCGCTGGTTTTTAGCCTGTCGTAACCTCGTTTGGGCTGAATTTCGAAGGTCTTTGCCAAATCCTGGGCTATACTTTGCGGATATTTTTAAGATAACAACCGACAGAATTTAACCCGGATCTGAGTATCACCAGAGAGCACTTTAACAAGTCCTCGCAGTATCTGAAGGGATATCAAATTTAGAACAAGATGGATAATCTAAAACCTAACATTCTGATTGTCGACGACGAGCCCATTAATCTCGATATCATCTGTGCTCATCTGGAGCAGGACGATTACCGGCTGGTCAAAGCCAACAATGGTGAAGATGCCTGGAGTATCCTGCAGTCAAACCCGACTGAATTCGATGTCATCATTCTAGATCGCATGATGCCGGTTATGGACGGCATGCAGGTTCTCAACAATATAAAAGAAACCGATCTGATGGAACAGATCCCGGTAATTATGCAAACCGCGAAATCCGACAACCAGGATGTTGTCGACGGGCTCAAGGCAGGTGCCTATTACTACCTCACCAAACCTTACGACGGTGACCTGCTTAAAACCATCGTTCGCAGTGCGCTCAATAGCCGTCAACACGAAAAAAACCTGGTTGATTCCCTGCGCGAAGGACGACGGATTTTCGACCTCATGTCTTTTGGCCGCTTCAAAATTCATAATTTGCGAGAATGCAGTCTGGTGGCGTCGCAGGTTGCACACCTGTGCCCCGAGCCCCATCGCGTGGTAACCGGAATTTCTGAACTGTTAATCAACGCGCTTGAGCACGGTAACCTTAAAATTGGTTATCAGGCAAAAAGTGACTTGATGCGTCGGGGTATGTGGCAGATCGAAGTCGAAAAGCGCCTACACTCGAGCGATAACATCGGCGCTTACATTGAACTGGAATTTAATGTCACGGTTGACAAGATTCAAATCCGGATTCGTGATCAGGGCGTCGGTTTTGACTGGACGCCTTACATGGATTTCGACCCTGATCGCGCATTTGACCCGCATGGTCGTGGCATCGCCGTGGCGCGATTATCCAGTTTCGACGACCTCGAATATATCGGCGAAGGAAACGAAGTCGTTGCTACGGTTAATAAACGCCCGGCTGGAAAAGTTAACTAGCCCGAAAATTTCACACTCATTACTCCGAGACAATACAGCCGTGCAAGAAGATACTACTGCTATACGACGCCACATCCGCCATGTCACCGGTATTCCGGTCGAGGTAACGCTCGACTATAACGACCGCTTTCGTACCGAACAAGATGAAATCACCAATGTCAGCCTCGGCGGCATGTGCTTTATCGCCGATGACCGGCTCGATATCAGTGATCAAATTCAGGTTAAATTTCCGGCGCTGAAACAGGACAAGACTTTAAATGGCAAAGTGGTCTGGTGTACCAAAATAGATCGCGGATACGAAGTCGGGCTCGAGTTTGACGACCCCGACGAAGTAGAACGCCTGAAAATGGTCGATCAGATCTGCCAGATTGAAAACTATCGCAAGGAAAAAGAGCAACGCGACGGTTGCAAACTCAGTAGCGAGCAGGCGGCGAGCGAGTGGATCAGCCAGTATGCCGGAGACTTCTCGGCCCTGAACTGATTAGCAGGCTGGTGAGAAATACGGGCTAGGGGAGCAAACTACATGCGCCCTTCATCATCATCGAAGCGGCTATGCTCGAACTCCCCGCAAAAATAAGTCGACCTGCCTTCCTGTTTTTCAATTCCCCGACCCGCGTGGATTCTCAAACTGTCGCAAATTGGGCGTGGTTGATGCGCAACCAGCCAAAGCCGCAAAAAATGGCGTTTTTCAGATTCGATCTGTGAATCTTCAAATGCAGTGCGATTGTGCAACACGGTCATGTTATTGAAAAACACCGCCTCACCCGGGTTGGTAACGAATTTCAAGGCAAAATCATCGTGCAGCGCTATTTCATCGACCAGGTCCAGTGCATGCTGTTGTTTCGGTGTCAACGCGATTTGTAATTCTTCCGCTGCCATTTCGATGTACGAACGCAGGTAATTGACACTGAGATAGCCTTCCTGAAAACTGAAAACCGGGATTTTCTCCTCGGTTACGGGTGCCTGCCCCGGAGCTTCCTCGCCGAACCGGTGATAATGAAAACCTTCAATTAAAACCGGCATCAGATCAGGTTGTCGACGCAAAATTTCGTTATAAATACTGATCGCGCTAACGTATCCGCTGTAACCTCCAGCGGACGCTTTTTGCAGGCACATCATCGCCACCACGTCACAGGCGTCGGTATGCATATCGAGTTCGGTACTATTGCGATAAGCGCGTTCTTTTGGATCCTTGCCACCGACATTGACCACATGACCGAGCCGTTCACCCATGACACTTTGGGACATGGCTTCACCGAAATGGGCGCCCAATCCAAAGTGAATCATGCCCAGGTCCTGCTTGCTGTATTCATTCACCGGGAATCCGCAGAGGATGACCAGGCCTTCGTTTTCCATGACCTGGGCCCGCCAGGTCTCGATGTCCTGCCGAATATCGGTCAAATCGAAATCAGTGCGAGTAATCGCTTCCGCATCCGAAGTTTTCTTTCTCACCGCCTGCAATGCCTTGTCCATGGCTTCCAGTTGGCGACTGGACAGTTGAATACAGAAACTGCTTTTGTCACGTTCGCAGGAGCGCCAGGCAGAAGAATGAATAATAGGTTGCATCGTCATTGTCAGCTCGCAATTTTTCGCAGCGGGGCAACCCAGGTAACCGCGCCACCCCTGCCAAGACTGGTTTCTGCCAGCCCACGGTCGGTAT
>QIJI01000430.1 GCA_003231795.1 Gammaproteobacteria bacterium | reverse complement strand
TTGCAGCGGTGATTCTCCCGACTCGAATTTACCTCCGGGAAATTCCCAGTAATTTTCGAGATGCTTGCCCTTCTGACGCTTGGCAATCAAAAACCGGGTTCGACTCCGGCTCCAGATAACTGCAGCAACTACGTGTATATGGTCTTCATTGATGCAACCGGGGTTGATCAGCGTTACTTCAGCTTCTATATTCGGCATTAATTTTGACGTATTCGTATGACAGATCGGAGGTCCAGATCGTCGTACTCTGCTCGCCATTGTTGAGTGCAACCCGGATACAGATTTCTTCGCCATCCATTGCAGCCTGACCTTTTGCCTCGGTATATTCGGGATCGGGCAAACCCCCGATTAGCAAACAGGTATCACCCAGAAATAGATCCACCTTATCGATATCCAGCTGTTCTATATTTGCGCGACCGATGGCAGCCAGGATGCGCCCCCAGTTCGGATCAGAAGCAAACAAGGCCGTCTTGACCAGGGGTGAGTGCGCAATGCAATAAGCCACTTCACGGGCGTCATCAAGGCTCGCTGCCTGACTTACCTCGATCTCGACAAACTTGGTCGCACCTTCGGCGTCACGAATTATCGATTGCGCCAACTGCTGAAATATCTGGCTCAGGGCTTCTACAAACTCCGTATCGGACGAAGTCACCTGCTGTCCACTAGCAGCCGTAGCAATCAGCACGCAAGCATCGTTGGTAGAGGTGTCACCGTCAACGGTTATCGAGTTAAATGAAGTTTCAACTGCTTGATTTAGTAGAGTATTTAGCTCATCCCTTTCGATATCAGCATCAGTTGCCAGATAACTTAACATGGTTGCCATATTGGGCCTAATCATGCCCGATCCTTTTGCGATGCCAGTGATCGTCAGCTTTTTCCCCTGAATCACCACCTGACGACTAAAGGCTTTTGCCAGCGTATCGGTAGTCATAATGCCTTCGGCAGCGGCTAGCCAGTTATCCGACTTAAGATTTGCGAACAAGCCGGGGACTGCCGCAGTAATCGAATCTACGGGTAACGCAGTCGCTATAACGCCGGTTGAAAAGGGTAAAACGGTTTGTATTTCTACATCGGCAGCCCGTGCCACTGCAGTGCAACTTGAAATTGCAGCCTGCATTCCTTCAGCCCCGGTACCGGCATTGGCATTGCCGGAGTTTATCAACAGAAATCGGGGCGCAGGATACTGCAGTAGATGCTGACGCGCCAGGGTCACTGGTGCGGCACAAAACCGATTGCCTGTGAACACGGCTGCAACACTGGACCCCGATTCAATCTCGATCAGCGTCAGGTCTTTAACTGCGGCGTCGGCCTTTATCCCGCAGTGAGTGGCAGCCAGTCGAATACCCGCAACTGGGAAGAGCCGACCTGGAGGATCAAGACCTACTGGCACGCTGCATTTCCTATAGTTTGCCGTGACATTGCTTGAATTTTTTACCGGATTCGCACCAACAAGGTTCGTTTCGGCCTACCTTGCGTTCTTTGCGAACATAGGGTTGATTCATTTCACCATCATTAGAATCGACATTTAGCGGATTAGCAGCGCTGGCATGTTCCATTCTGATGTCCTGTTCGGCCTGGTGACTTTGTTCCAGTGCTTCGACCTGCTCTTCATCGCGAATTTGCACCCGGGTCAGCGCCTGGATTATTTCATAATTAACCTGCTCAAGCATGGTGGTAAACATTTCGAAGGATTCACGCTTGTACTCCTGTACCGGATTTTTCTGCGCATAACCTCTTAACCCTATTCCCTGCCGCAAATAATCCATCGCCGCCAGATGTTCCTTCCAGTGCCGGTCGATAATCATCAGCGTTATTTCTTTTTCCAGCCGCGTAATCAACTCCTCGCCCAACGTTTCGACTTTTTCCTGATAGCTGGACTCGAAATGCTCAAGGATGCGATCATAAATTTCTTCGTCTGTAATCTCGTCTTCTGTCTCCAACAGGCGTTTAATCGCCAGCTCCATACCAAACTCACTGACCAGAGTCTGGTCCAGCCCGGAAAGATCCCATTGCTCATCGAGCGATCCCGGAGGCACATAAGAGCGATACATTGTCGTTAACACGTCTTTTCGCATATCGGTGATCGCTTGCGATATGCTGTCGCTATGTAACAAATCATCGCGTTGCTGATAAATCACTTTACGCTGGTCATTGGCCACGTCATCGTATTGCAGTAGCTGTTTGCGTATATCAAAGTTATGCGCTTCAACTTTACGTTGCGCATTTTCGATGGCTCGGCTTACCCACGGATGCTCAATCGCCTCGCCTTCCTCCATCCCCAGTTTCTGCATCAAACCCGAAACCTTTTCTGAAGCGAAAATACGCATCAGACTATCTTGCATTGATAAATAGAAGCGAGTGGATCCGGGATCTCCCTGACGCCCTGAACGTCCACGTAACTGGTTGTCAATGCGCCTTGATTCATGACGTTCGGTACCAATTATATGTAACCCGCCCGCCTTAATGACCTGCTCATGACGGTGCTTCCATTCTTCGGTCAACTTTTCACGCTTCCTGGCCTGATCTTCGGGAATTTCTTTGAGATCAACTTCGAGGTTACCACCGAGAACAATATCGGTACCGCGACCGGCCATGTTGGTGGCAATGGTTACCGTTCCCGGAAGACCCGCATCGGCTATAATACTGGCTTCGCGCTCGTGCTGTTTGGCATTCAGTATCTGGTGCTTGATCTTGACCCTGTCGAGATGACCTGAAACCAGTTCCGAGGTCTCGATCGAGGTAGTACCCACCAGAACGGGTTGGCCACGTTTCACACAGTCGCGAATATCGTCGATGATTGAATCGTATTTTTCATCAACCGTCAGATAGATCAGGTCGCCCCGATCATCACGTATCATCGGTTGATTAGTCGGCACTACCAATACCTCGAGACCATAAATCTGTTGAAACTCGAAGGCTTCGGTATCTGCCGTTCCGGTCATGCCTGCAAGCTTGTTGTACAGTCTGAAATAATTCTGAAAAGTAATCGAAGCAATGGTCTGATTTTCATGCTGGATATTGACGCCTTCCTTTGCTTCGATAGCCTGATGCAAACCTTCAGACCAGCGTCGTCCCGCCATGGTACGACCGGTGAATTCGTCGACGATCACAATGGCGCCATCCTGCACGATATAGTCAACATCGCGCGCGAATATAGAATGTGCTCTAAGACCCGCGTTTAAATGGTGTACCAGGGCGATGTTGGTCGCTTCATACAGGCTCTCGCCTTCTTTGAGTAAACCGGTTTCGATCATTAACTGCTCGGCAGTGTCGTGACCCGATTCTGTCAAAAACGTCTGTTTGGATTTTTCATCAACACTATAATCGCCCGGACCTTCTTCAGTCTCAACCCGGGTCAATCGTGGAATAATTTTGTTGATTCGGCTATACAGATCCGAACTGTCGCTAGCCTGGCCGGAAATGATTAGTGGTGTCCGTGCTTCATCAATCAGAATCGAATCTACTTCATCCACAATGGCAAAGTTCAATTCACGCTGAACACGCTCATCCAGCGTGAAACACAGGTTGTCATGCATGTAATCAAACCCGAACTGATTGTTAGTTCCGTAAGTAATATCCGCCCTGTATGATTCGCGTTTACCTTCATAATCCATCGTGCTGAGCACCACTCCGACACTCAGACCGAGAAAATTGTAGATTTTTCCCATCCATTCGGCGTCGCGTTCAGCGAGATAATCGTTGACCGTGATAATGTGCACTCCCTTGCCACTGATCGCATTCAGATAGGCCGGCAAGGTGGCAACCAGGGTCTTTCCTTCTCCCGTGCGCATTTCAGTAATCTGGTTGTTGTGCAGAATCATGCCACCGATTAACTGTACATCGTAATGGCGTAGTCCAAGGGCTCGTACCGACGCCTCTCGACAGGCCGCGAAGGCTTCGTCCAGCAACTGCTCAAGGGTCTCCCCGGTTTCGAAACGTTGCTGAAATTCTGCGGTCTTCTGCTTTAACTGTTGATCATCGAGCGCCTGCATTTCGGGCTCGAGCTTGTTAATCTGAAGGGTTCGCTGATTGAGTGTTTTTATTATCCGGTCGTTACGACTACCGAATAATTTTTTAGTAAATTTGGACAGCATCGCGTGATCGATTTATCAGAACTGATGTAAGAGGTGGAGACTACTTGAGAAGTTTCAAGCGGGACGGTGAAAAAACAATGTCTCCAATCAATTCGAAGCACGAATGAATTTTACGGGATTCACCTGACGTCCGTTTTTAATCACTTCAAAATGTACATGTGGACCGGTAGATCGACCCGATGTACCTACTTCGGCTATTTGAAAACCTTTCTCGACGGTGTCACCTACAGACACCAGCAGGCGGGAATTGTGAGCATAGCGTGTGGTGTAGCCATTACCATGAGCGATGTCGATAACATTACCATATGCCCAGCGTTTACCGGAATAAGTCACCACTCCCTTGGCCACGGCAATCACCGGTTCACCGTATTTAGCGGCAATATCGATACCTTTATGCATTTCACGTCGCCCTGTAAGCGGGTGTGTACGCATACCAAAATTTGACGATACCCAGCCCTTCATTACTGGCCGTCCGCTGGGCTGAACTTCTTTTTGTAAATTTTCATCAAGTACCAGATTTTCCAGCACGACCAGCTGATTCTCACGACTTTCCAGTTCAATACTGAGCTGATCGATGGCCTGTGTCAGTTCGTCCTGATCCAGGCCGTTATTGATAACGGCTTCCGGGCCACCAAGAGCAGGAGTGCTATCAAAGTCGAACTCTCCTTTATCGATGCTGGCCATGTGTACCAGTTTTCGCCCGAGCGCATCGAGACGCATCACATGAGCCTGTAGTAACCCAATACGCGATGCCAGTGCGTCAATATTGGCCTCAGCTTCTTCGCGAATATGTTTTAGCTGGAGCTGCTGACGCTGAACATCCGCCTGCCATTTGTTGATCAGGGCCTGATTATCCTGATTGGGATTCAGTTTGTAGCCGATATAAACCGAACCGGAAACTAAAATTCCGGTTAATCCGATCATCAACAAAAGGTGCAATGGTTTTGCCAGGTTCAACCCGCAAATCTTGCCTCTACTGGATGACAGGAAAAGTATATTCATAGATCACCTATACCGTGGCTTCCACCGGTTGAGCATACGAAATAGGCGCAGTTGAAGCATCTTCGAAGGTTACTTCTTCCCAGGCATCCGAATCTTCCAGTAATGCCAGTAACAAACGATTATTCAAAGCGTGACCCGATTTGTATCCGGAAAATGCACCGATCAAACTATGGCCCAAAAGGTACAGATCGCCGATCGAATCAAGAATTTTGTGTTTGACGAATTCATTGTCGTAACGCAATCCATCTTCATTCAGTACACGATAGTCATCGAGCACGATCGCATTATCCTGACTGCCACCCAACGCCAGATTGTTGGCACGCAGGTATTCGATATCTTTTTGAAATCCAAATGTTCGCGCACGGCTCACTTCCTTGACGAAGGAGGTGGTAGAGAAATTGATATGACAGATTTGTTTTTGCTTGGTGAACAAAGGATGGTCAAAATCTATTTCAAAGCTAACTTTGAAACCGTTAAACGGTTTGAATTCAACCCATTTATCGCCATCTTCGACACGTACTGTCTTATTGATTTTGATGAATTTCTTGGCCTGGTTTTGTTCCACGATTCCGGCCGACTGAATCAGAAACACGAATGGACCGGAGCTACCGTCCATTATTGGAACCTCGTCGGCACTGACATCGATAAAAGCGTTATCGATACCCAGACCGGCAATTGCCGACAGTAAATGTTCGACTGTCGATATACGAACACCCTGCTCGACCAGCGTGGTTGACAGATTGGTATCGCCGACCTTGTCGGGTCGGGCCAGAATTTCTACTGGAGTTTCCAGGTCAATACGACGAAATCGAATACCAGAATCAATCGGTGCAGGACGCAATGTCAAATAGACTTTTTTCCCTGTATGCAGACCTACGCCCATGGCGCGGATTACATTTTTCAACGTGCGCTGTTTAATCAAAAAAACTTTCCCAATAAATTGAATAAAATCAGATACTTGGCTTTGCTAGTTTTTATACTGCCAACCAACCGCTAATGATCGCCGATTTCGTTTCGAAAATCAATCCAAATCAAGAGATTGCCCCAGTAAATGCCTGAATTATCAGATAGTTTCCGGCTCACCTTTACTATCATTCGATCATTAGCATGACCAGTCTTAAGCTCTAATTTCCCTGATTATGTCTTATCTTTCTTTTTTGCAAACCCAGTATGTAGGAGTGTAGTAGATTTTCAGCATCCTCGTGAATTTCGTTGAAATTACACCGACAAAGATCATTCTGTTTGCTGACAATCTCCATAACAACGGGGAATATCCGATCTTCGCTGGGTAACCTGATGGTTGCATGCAAGCGGCTGCCCTGGGGAAAATTGTGCGTACGAAAAGCCAGTCCATGCCCACTGATGTTAAGCGCATTGAAGGCATTGCCCATGATCGAAACAATCACCGGCTTGTCACGATCCGGCGCTATTCGGTAGGCTGACCGATTGTCGCTAGAGCGAGCGGCAAGCGCCACATCAAGATTCTTTTTCTTTTTCCAGAACAAACTCGACTCTCCTGTTTCGGGCGCGATTCTCCAGACTGTCATTTTCAACCAGCGGCAAATAGTCGGCATAACCGGTTGCTGTCATCCTTTCTGGATCGATTCCCTGCTCGATAAAATATCTAAGTACCCTGGTCGCACGTACTGCCGATAACTCCCAGTTGGACGGGAATTGCGCGGTATCGATAGCACGATCGTCAGTGTGCCCGCGGATTGCAATACGGTAGTCTGCGTATTGGCGAAATAGTTGTGCCAGATTGGCGAAGATGAAACGGGCTCGGTCTTTGAGATCCGCGCGACCCGATTCGAATAGAAATCGGCCATCGATTTGCAGGATTATCTGGTCTCCGTTAAAGGCCAGATCAACGCTATCGGCCAGATCTGTATTATCGATCATGCTTTCCATTTCAGAAACAATGGCCGGTTTGAGGTTCTCTACAACCGCATTCCCAGGATTCATGCCCAGCATATCGTCGATCGCCTTGAGCGGCTCAGGATTCCTTCCCTTGCGTGCCGCAAAATCAATTACACTGATTTGACTGCCATCGCCATCGATTATTTGCACCGACTCCACCAGCGACTTGTAGGCGTCATCTTCAAAGCTCGCAAGGGTGTATAACAAAATGAAAAAGACCAGTATCAGCGTCATCATATCGGCAAAGGTCACGACCCAGGCACCGCCTGCTGATTCATTGTCGAACATTTCACTGAGCGAATAGGCAGACATGGTCTAGTGCCAGTGCTCATGCAACCTGACAATTGCGAGTTCAGTTAGCTTGTCTGGGCTGGCAAGGCGCGCCTTGTTGCGAAACACCACAGGAGCACTGAACCCGTAATTGTCAGGTTGCATGAGCACTAGCTGCGCTGTCCCAGTTTCGGCATCGGTTTACGCTTCTTCGCCGGCACAAATGAAGACAACTTTTCATATACCGATAGGGGATTATTGTCCTGCAAGATACTGACCGCTCCCTGAAATATGATTTCGAAATTCATCACCTCGAGTAATGTTCGCGATTTCAGCTTACCGGCGATAGGAAGAAATATGGCGGTAGACAGTAAGGTTCCGTAAAACGTTGTCAGTAGAGCAATCGCCATTGCAGGCCCCAGGTTTTCCGGTGTGGCCAGCAACGATAGCATCTGAATCAGGCCGATCAGGGTCCCCAGCATCCCGAATGACGGTGCATACATCGCCATTTTCCGAAATACGTCCTGAACCACAAAATGACGCATTTGCATGGATTCGATTTCGGTTCGCATCGCGGACCGCAGCGTGTCTTCATCGGCAGCATCGGCAATCAAGGTGCAGACCCGTTTGAGGAATGGCGAGCTGGTTTTTACATCCATCAAACTGAGCAAACCCTTGCGGCGACTAATGGTTCCCAGTTTGATCATGGTGTTTATCAATTCCTGCGATTCCTGCTTGGGCGACGAAAACACAAAATAAGCACTTTTGAATGCCGTCAGCACGTCCCTGAACTGGAAAGTCAGCAAGGTAGCCGCCATGGTGCCACCCAAAACGATCATGGCTCCGGGCAGGTTGAGAAAATTGTCCACTTCTCCGCCCAGAATAATGGCGGATACAATCAACCCAATCCCCGAAATAATGCCGATAAGTGAGGCAAGATCCATAGCTACTATGCGCGAAATAAGAATTGTTATTAACATCGGCAGCGAAGAGGGAATCTTTAAGGACTTGCAGCAAGCTTGCTCGGTGCGCAAAAACCCGCCTACGGACTGGATTTAGACGCGTTTACTAAGGATCGGTACCGGGGTGCGGGTTGACGGTTGTTTCTTAGAGCCCTGGCTTTTAGTTACTTATAATCCGACTTGAACTTGTGGATTCAGGCCTGAATAAAGCTGGCACGATAGTAGTTCAATTCCTCGATCGATTCGAGTATGTCATCGAGTGCCAGATGAGCTCCTTTCTTGACGAAGCCCGATGCCAAATCAGGTTTCCACAATCGGGCAAGTTCCTTGAGTGTACTCACGTCCAGATTTCGATAGTGGAAAAAGGCCTCCAGTTCCGGCATCAAACGCGCCATAAAACGTCGATCCTGACAAATGCTGTTACCGCACATAGGAGAATTGCCCGGTATCACATAGCCGCGTAAAAATTTCAGCGTCTCCTGCTCGGCGTCAAAGACCGAACTTTTGCTCTCACGCACCCGACGGGTCAAACCGGAATCTGAATGATGGCTGGTATTCCATTCGTCCATGCTATTCATAATTTCAGGGGATTGATGAATCGCGATCACAGGACCCTGTGCCAGGATGTTGAGGTTGGCATCGGTCACCACTGTGGCAATTTCGATTATCTGGTCTTGTTGTGGCTCGAGTCCTGTCATCTCAAGATCTATCCAGATTAAATTGTTTTCGTCCACCGCCATAACCGTCTCCGGGTTTTATCTGCTAAGGAAACTCTGATTTATCAGAGGTTCCTTATTGATTTGCGCTAAACTATAGCAAGTTTCTCGAGACAGTTTGATTAATGCTTTTATTTACCATTATTTTCCTCAGTTTTGTAGTGGCCTCCGTGTTGATGCAGCTATGGCTCAGTCATCGACAGGCCAGTCACATCAACCTTCATTATGACAAGGTCCCGGAGGCTTTTTCCGACCGGGTAACGCTAGAGGATCATCATCGTGCAGCCAATTACAGCTGCGCCAAATTAAATGTGGCTCGTATCGTATTGGGATGGGAAACACTGTGGCTGCTAATCTGGACACTCGGTGGGGGAATCAACCTCATCGACCAGTGGTGGCTGACTTTCGAATTGTCGGCGCTGACTACCGGAATTGCCGTGATCATTTCATTAACCCTGATTTCGTCAGTGTTGAGTTTGCCATTTTCGCTTTACCACACCTTTGTGATTGAAGAGCGCTTCGGCTTTAATCAAACCACACCGAAGACCTGGCTGATTGACCTTTTTAAATCGGCACTACTGGTGTTTTTGCTTGGGGTCCCGTTACTGGCCGCAATTCTATGGTTGATGAACCAGGCCGGAGAATTTTGGTGGGTTTATGCATGGCTCCTGTGGATGAGTTTCAGCCTGATTATGATCTGGGCCTACCCGGCCTTCATAGCGCCCATCTTTAATCAGTTTTCGCAGTTAAAGGATGCCTCACTACAGGCCCGTATAGAAGAACTGTTACAACGCTGTGGCTTCCAGAGTCAGGGAGTATTTGTAGTTGACGGCTCACGCCGTTCGTCGCATGGCAACGCGTACTTCACTGGTTTCGGCAAGAACAAACGTATCGTTTTTTATGACACCTTGCTGGAATCATTATCTGAAGATGAAGTCGAGGCAGTGTTGGCACACGAACTCGGGCACTTCAAACGTCACCACATAAAGAAGTCAATGTTACTATCTAGCGTAATAACACTTGCTGGTTTCGCGCTGCTGGCCTGGTTGATGCGTTCAGCATGGTTTTATCAATCCCTAGGCGTTGAATTAGCTTCGACCCACACTGCGCTGATATTGTTTATGATGGTTATGCCGGTTTTCACCTATTTCATCAGCCCTCTGTTTTCGGCATTATCCCGAAAACACGAATTCGAAGCCGACGAATTTGCCCATTCCAATAGTGATTACCGCTCGTTGATTTCAGCGCTGGTTAATATGTACCGCGACAATGCCAGCACCCTGACCCCCGATCCACTGCATTCCATGTTTTACGATTCCCATCCGCCTGCATCAATTCGTATTGAACACCTGAAATCTATTGCAGCTGATAAGTCGGGCTAGCTCCGATACCCAATGTTAGTGGTCGAACAACTAAGGATTGATGGATGCAGAGCGCTCCAAATCGGGCCAGTCAGGAAGCAGCCATCTGCGTTGTTGTGCTCCCTTGAATTAGCTACGGCTAGTCCTGCGGTCGCACGCCTAGCAGCTGACTGCTTCCTGACTGGCTGCATCCATCAATCCTTAGTTGTTCGGCCACTAGACTCGATAGAATTGAAATGGCACGATGGCAAAGCGACGGCTTAGTCAGCAACAGCGAAAGCGCATTCAGCAAACTCAGGATGCGCAAACTGACAATGCCGAACACCAGACAGGGCAGGTGATATCGCACCAGGGTGGTCGACTGCTGGTAGAACTGGAGTCAGGCCTCAATATCGAAAGCAAGATCAAGTCAAATCTTGGCAACATCGTGTGCGGAGATTTCGTTACCATCGAAACAACTCTGCAACTCGAACACCGAGCCATTGCAATCTCCCCAAGGAATAGTCTGTTACAACGAGTGGATGGGCATGGACAGGTCCGGACACTCGCATCGAACATCACTCAGTTGGTTGTGTGCCTGGCAGTGTCGCCGGAGCCTAATTTGTATCTGCTGGATCAATACCTGCTTTCCGCTGAACAAGAGCGAATAGAAGCCTGTATCCTGTTAAACAAAGTCGACCTTTGCAGGGATGATAAAGACCCGTTTCAGATACTGAAAATTTATCAAAAGCTCGGATATCAGGTTATTCAGACCAGCGTCAAAAACGGTCGGGGTATGGATCGATTTGAAAAACTATTATCGGCTCGAATCTCGGTAATCAGCGGCGTTTCCGGAGTCGGGAAATCATCTCTGACCAGCCACTTGCTGCCCGGCGAGAAAATCAAGATTGCTGAACTTTCCAGCGCAAACGAAGAAGGCCGTCATACCACCCGCAGCAGCCGACTTTATCATTTACCCGGCGGGGGCGATCTGATCGATACACCCGGCGTACGTGGATTCAGTCCGTTTATTGACGATAGTCAGCCGCTGGCACGCGGCTTCAGGGAAATTGACGAGCTGGCGTCACAATGCCACTTTCACAACTGCCTGCATCGGAACGAACCCCGGTGTGCGGTTATCGATGCCAACAATACCGGTTCAGTCAACCCGTCGAGGTATCAGAATTATTTGAAAATGCTGGAGCAAAACCGGCGAAACTAGTGGTCGAACATCCTAGGTTTGACCACTAACCCGCAAGTCCACGTAGTTGTTTACCACCCAGCAAATGCATATGCAGGTGGAACACAACCTGGCAACCGTGTTGATTGCAATTGAACACGAGCCGATATCCGTCATCTGCAATACCTTCATCTGCCGCAATTTTTTGCGCTGCCAACACCATTTTCCCGATCAGTTCGGCCTGCCCGGCTTCGATATCGTTAACCGTGGCTATTTCTGCTTTCGGAATAACCAGAACATGAACCGGGGCCTGGGGGTTTATATCGCGAAAAGCGAGCAGTTGATCATCCTCATAAACAATATCTGCAGGAAGTTCACGGTTGATTATTTTCGAGAAAATAGTGTCGGACATATCATACCCTTCGGTAAAGTTGGGGAGCCTCTGATTAAGTCAGGACTGGTTCCGGACTTGACCGATACCTCGGACCACCGGGAATGACTTATTCAAACCTTTTTTAGGGAGCCTCTGATTAATTCATGAATTGATCAGAGGCTCCTTAACTAATCGAACCTTTGACGCCCGGATAACGCACGCGACAAAGTGCCGCTGTCAACAAATTCCAGCTCGCCCCCAAGCGGTATTCCGCGCGCCAGGCGACTACTGAAAACTGAGCTTTTGGTCGCGAAATCAGCGATATACTGGGCAGTAATATCTCCCTCCACTGTCGCGCTTGTGGCCAGAATAAGCTCATTCACAGCGCCACTGCCGAGCAGCAGTTGCAACTGTTCGAGACCCAGTTGTTCCGGCCCGTACCCGTCCAGCGGGGACAGTCGCCCCAGTAGAACAAAGTAGCGACCTTTATAGGAAGCCGAGGATTCTACGGCCAACACGTCAGCCGGCGTTTCAACCACACATATTGTCGACTGTTCGCGCCCGCTATCCGCGCAAATCCCACACACGGGGTTATCGGAGAAATTGCGGCACTGCTGGCAGTGCTGAACCGTTTCCAGCGCAGTTGAAATTGCCCGGGAAATCCGTTCTGCACCCGCTTTATCCCGTTCGAGCAGATGCAGGGCCATGCGCTGTGCTGATTTCTGCCCGATTCCAGGCAGGCATTTGAGAGAGGTAATTAATTCATCCAGGCTTTGCGAAGACATTGAACTAGTGCTCTTTGATCAAAATGGCAGTTTGAATCCGGGTGGAAGATTGAGGCCAGCAGTCATTTCCTGCATTGCTGCCTGATTGGATTTCTCCACCTTGTGTACCGCGTCGTTTATAGCTGCAGCAATCAGATCTTCGAGCATTTCGACGTCCTCCCCGACCAGCGTGGAATCGATGTTGACCCGATTGACTTCATGAGTACCCCGCATCACTACTGACACCAGACCTCCCCCCGACTCACCAATGACTTCCTTACTGGCGAGTTCCCGCTGCGCTTTCTGCATATTTTCCTGCATTTCCTGCGCCTTTTTCATCATATCGCCGAGACCACCCTTCATGATTTCACTTCACCTCTAATTATTATGCGAGCTCTGAACGGTTCAGAGATTCCTTAAGCGTCGACCTTTACCACACTCGACTCATCAAGTTCTACCGCAAGCGTTTGTTGTAATTTTTTAACCACATTTTCCTGTTTGATCGCTTCGATTACATCGAGACGTTCCTGTTTCAATCGTTCAATTCTGACTTCCACAGGCGTATCGGCAGGCAGTTTGTGATTAACCGATAAACGAAGATTTAATGATACCCCAAGTTTTCGGTTGAGGGCTTGTACAATTTCCGATTCAATGGTTGCATTTGCAAGTTCGTGAATCTCCGCCGACAACGCGAGTTCGAGTTCCGAATCATGGTAATTCTGAACCACGCTATTGGCTACTATTTCCTGTGCCAGCCCAACCAGGCCCAGCGAATAAGCAAGGTCTGGCCAGCCTAGCCCGCCATCTGCCGGGCCCGAAGAACCGTTTGTCAAAGTGGCAGTGGAGGTTTCAGGTTGGGTTTCAGGTAGACTTTCAGATTGAATCTCGGTCGGCGTGTCCGGTATCGATTCTGTAACCGAAACATCTTCCTGATCAAGCCCGACCCGTTCCTCAAACGAATGTTGGTTAGCAGATTCTTCAGTGAAATCATGCAGTTTGGAATGCCCGCTATGATCCTCGGTTGTAGCGGCTTCATCTTCAGGCGCCCGCCGAGCGACTATCCGACCTGGTTCAGGCTTTTTTTTTAACGCTTCGTCCTGACCAGGCATATCGCCTGCAGGCGCGAAAGCGAGTAAACGCAACATCAGCATTTCAAAAGCCGATGGCTCGTCGGGTGCTATCAACAGGTCCTGACGTCCCTGTAACAGAATCTGATAATAGAGTTGCACCTCGTCAGTAGACCAGCTGGATCCGAGTTGCTGCAACAATTCCTGGTCGAACTGATCATCATTGACAAGCCCGGGGTCTGCCTGGAAAAGCGCTAGCTGCTGTAACAAATTAATCATTTCTGCACAAAGGCGCTGATAATCCGGGCTATGCTCGATTATCGAGCGTGCCTCCTTTAATAGGCTGGCAGCCTGGCGAGTCTGCAATGCCTTGAATAGCCGGATCAGATAGTCTGCAGAAATCGACCCCAGCATGGCATATACCGCCTCCTGCTGAACCTTGCCAGCGCCGTAAGCAATAGCCTGGTCGAGCAGGCTCAACGCGTCACGCATACTGCCGTCAGCGGCACTGGCAAGTTGTGTCAGCGCGCCGGCTTCGGCTTCAATCGATTCCTGTTCGGTCAAAAACTGAAGATGTGAAAATATCTGCGCCCGCGACATTCGTTTGAGATTGAACTGCAGGCAGCGCGACAACACCGTCACCGGGACTTTTTGCGGATCGGTAGTTGCAAGCAGAAATTTTATATGCGGCGGTGGCTCTTCCAGTGTTTTGAGCAAGGCATTAAAGCTGTTCTTTGACAACATGTGCACTTCGTCGATCAGGTAGATTTTGAATCGTGCCCG
>QIJI01000052.1 GCA_003231795.1 Gammaproteobacteria bacterium | reverse complement strand
ATCAAGGTTCTGTCGCGCCCGGTACAGGCTGCGCTGTTGTGGCGTTTTTTCGAGGTACTCATCGTATTCCTCCAATTTCTTGAGATAGAAAGAGTGGTAGTGATTTATTTGCGTGGGGCTGAGGCTGTTCGCGAGATCGCTGCACTCTTCAATGGCTTTGGCAACTGTGCGGTCCCAGGTTTGTTCGATCTGATTACTCAGGTCGAGAAATTCGCTGGCAGAGATGCCGTCTTCGGTATGCCGGGCTGCCTGATCCAGAAATACCTGGTAACGGTATAATTCCTGCTTGCGATGCCAGTTAAAAAAGCCTTGCAGGCGCGGGTTCAGTTGCTTTTGTTGATTTGCAGACAGATTAAACGCATCGTCGATTTTTCCACTGGCCCAGGAAGGTGCGTTGTTATACGCCAGGCCAATTGCTCCGCAGGCTGAAAGCAGTAACAGCCAGGGCAGCAGTAGAAGATTTCGTTTTGTTTTCATTACCCCGGGTAGTAGCTCCTTATCGTAGTGGTTTGGGCAATGGAAAAATCACATCCTCGGTGAATCCGAGCGAGGACGCTTTGCCCGCACCGTGTTGTTGTAAGAAATTGACCACATTTTGCACCAACAGTTCCGGTGCCGAAGCGCCTGCAGTGACACCAATGCGAGATTTATTCAGCAGCCAGCGGGTTTGAATATCAGCCTCACTGTCGATCAGATAGCCCTCGATATTCTTGTTTTCAGCAATTTCACGCAGTCGATTCGAATTCGAACTGTTTTTGGAACCGACCACCAGGATCAGATCGCATGTTTCGGCGAGTTGCTTTACCGCGTCCTGGCGATTTTGTGTGGCATAGCAGATATCTTCTTTTTTGGGGCCCTGAATTTCGGCAAAAGTCTGGTAAAGGCAGTCGATAACAATAGCAGTATCGTCTTTGGACAAGGTAGTTTGCGTGACGTAACGTAGTTGTGACGGGTCTCGCACTTCCAGCTTGCGCACGTCATCTGTCGACTCAACCAGGTAGATGTCACCTCCGGTCGAATGATCGTATTGCCCCATGGTGCCTTCGACTTCGGGATGCCCGCGGTGCCCGATCAAAATGGTTTCAATGCCGCGGCGGCTATAGCGACTGACTTCCATATGCACCTTGGTCACTAACGGACAGGTCGCATCGAATACTTTCAGCTGGCGACGCTTGGCTTCCTTCTGAACTCTTTTGGATACCCCGTGGGCGCTGAATATGACATAACTGTCGTCCGGGACCTGATCGAGTTCGTCGACAAAAATGGCTCCTTTTTGCTTCAGGTCATCGACAACATAGCGGTTGTGCACCACTTCGTGACGCACATAAATCGGTGCTCCGAACAGGCGGATGGCACGTTCGACAATTTCGATAGCGCGGTCGACGCCAGCGCAGAAACCGCGTGGATTGGCTAGCAGGATTTCCATTAGTGAAGAATTTCCGATGGGTCCGAAGCATTGTTATCGACGGCAACAATTTTAACGCTGTAACGAATCGTTTGACCAGCCAGGGGATGATTCAGGTCAATTCGCACTTCGGATTCGTTGAAATCAAGTATGGTGCCGGGTAAGGTATCGTCGTTTTCGGTGGCAAACTCGATGATCAGTCCTTGCTCGAGTTCAAATTCAGGGTCAAACTCTGTACGAGCAAGGGCCCTGAACAGGGTTTCATCAATCTGGCCGAAGGAGAGGTCCGGGCCGATATCAATAGTCTGTTCATCGCCTTCTCTGAGACCGATTAGCGAAAGTTCAAGGCCTTCCGCCATCTCGTCGCGGCCGAGCTGTATTGTCATTGGTTCATCGTCAAAATTATCTTCCAGGATCTGATCATCGGTCAGGCCCAGGCGATAATACAGCGTAACCCGACTGTTTCGATCGATAACGCTCATGTTGTTACTCGTTTTCGGCTTTTTTAATACCGGTGAAACTGCTTAATATCAGCAGTACCGCGCCAACGCTGATCGCTGAATCGGCAAGATTGAAAGCCGGGAACGGGTAACTACCGAGCCAGACCAGGATGTAGTCCGTGACCTGACCGAACAGGACACGATCGATCAAGTTACCCAGCGCACCGCCGAGAATCAGGCTCAGGCTCACGCCGGTGAGGGTTTCTTCTCGCGGCAATTTCCAGATCCACTGAACAATAACGACGCTGACAACAATCGTAACTCCGCTAAGTAGCCAGCGTTGCCAGCCGCCGGCGTCGGCGAGAAAGCTGAACGCGGCTCCGGTGTTATAAGTCAGATACCAGTCGAAGTAGGGGAACAGGTTGACGGCCTGGTGCGGCGTTAACTGTGCCTGGGCATATTGTTTGGTGATCTGGTCGAGCGCGGTGATCAATAAACTGATCCATAACCATTTTAACTGTGGGTTTCGCATAGTGATACTCAAGTGATATTCAGGCAAACCTGCGTTGCTCTCCGTCGCCATCGATATTACCGACACAGCGACCGCAGAGTTCCGGATGTTCGACATGGCTGCCAACGCCTTCACGATGATGCCAGCAACGAATGCACTTCTGGTGATCGCTTGGGCCGGCCTCTACCAGCAGACGATTGCCTCCGCTGAGGGTTAGTGCTGATTTTTCCCGTTCGTCATCGAGTATCGCGAGACTGGCGTCAGAAGTGATCATGACGAAACGCAGTTCATCACCAATTTGCTGTAATTGTTCTAGCAATTCCTGATCGGCGAAAATGGTTACTTCGGCATCAAGCCCGGAACCGATTTTACCATCCTGGCGCTGGACTTCTAGACTGCGCGTCACTTCTTCACGTACCTGTACCAGGGTGTCCCAAACCGCGTTATCGATCTGCGGGTTCGAATAGTGGTACAGTCCGTCGTACCATTCAGCGGTAAAAACGCCAAGATCTTCGCGATTTCCCGGCATATTTTCCCATACTTCGTCAGCGGTGAAACTCAAAATTGGAGCAATCCAGCGGGTCATCGCTTCGGTGACATGGTACATCGCCGTCTGACAGGAGCGGCGACCCAGCGAATCAGCCTGCATCGTATATTGTCGATCCTTGATGATGTCCAGATAAAAGCCACCCAGGGTTTCTGAGCAAAAGTTATGTATTTTTTGAATCGCGATATGGAACAGGTAGTCGTCATAGACATTTTTCAGTTCATCTTGCAATTTCAGGGTTTCGGCTATGATCCAGCGATCGAGTGCGAGCAGGTCATCGGCCCCAACCAGATGCTGCTGCGGATCAAATCCGTTGGTGTTAGCCAGTAAAAAACGTAGCGTGTTACGAATGCGCCGATAGGAGTCAGCGGTACGTTTCAGAATTTCATCTGAGATCGACATTTCGCCGGAATAGTCAGTGGCTGCTACCCAAAGCCGCAATATGTCCGCCCCCAGCGTATTAGTCACCTTGATCGGTGCGACCACGTTGCCGACCGACTTGGACATTTTCATTCCTTTTGCGTCAACCGTAAATCCATGCGTCAATACCTGGCGATAAGGTGCCTGACCGTGCATTGCACAGGATGCCAGCAATGAAGAATGAAACCAGCCACGGTGTTGATCTGATCCTTCAAGGTACATGTCGGCCGGAAAATTAAAGCGATCGTCCTGTTGTAAAACACTGAAATGGGTGGTGCCCGAATCAAGCCATACGTCGAGCGTATCGCTGAGCTTGATATAATCTTCAGCCTCGTCACCAATGAGATCTGCCGCGGTTAGTGAAAACCAGGCCTGGATACCTTCTTTTTCAATTCGTTGGGCGACTTCTTCAATCAGTTCGCAGGTGCGCGGGTGCAGCGCCTGGGTTTCGCGGTGCATTAACAACGGGATTGGTACGCCCCAGTAACGCTGTCGTGAAATACACCAGTCGGGACGCTTTTCGATCATGCTTTCGATTCGCGCCTGTCCCCAGGCAGGTACCCAGCGCACTTTTTGGATTTCTGCCATCGCAAGGTCACGCAGGCCCTCCTTTTCCATGCTAATAAACCATTGCGGCGTGGCGCGAAAAATAATTGGAGTTTTGTGTCGCCAGCAATGTGGATAGCTATGTTCGAATTTTTCCGCATGCAGTAGCATTTGTTTTTGCTTTAACACTTCGATGATCTGGTCATTTGCCGCAAACACGTGCGTCCCGGCAAAAAATTCTGTGCTGGGCAGAAAGCAGCCGTTATCTCCAACCGGGTTGTAAATTTCGAGGTCGTACTTTTTACCCAACTCAAAATCGTCCTGACCATGGCCGGGGGCGGTGTGTACCGCGCCCGTGCCTGCATCAAGAGTGACATAATCGGCTACTACCATCAGCGATTGGCGAGCATAAAACGGGTGTTGCAACTGCAGATGTTCAAACGCATCTCCAGTCGCCCTGGCCACTACCTGATAGCTGTCAATGCCAAATCGTTTCATCGCTTCGTCGACAAGCGCTTCGGCCAGCAACAACCTTTCAGCACCGACGTCGCTGTGTACCTGTAGTAATACGTATTGCTCCAATGGATTTAACGCCACCGCCAGATTAGCGGGTAGCGTCCACGGGGTAGTCGTCCAGATAACCACCGAAATCGGGCCTTCACCTGCGCCGTCACTAGTGGACTGCATCGCGTCGTAGAATCCCTGTTGATCGACCGCCGGAAACCGGACATCGACCGCCGGGGATGATTTGTCTTGGTAATCGACCTCGGCCTCGGCCAGCGATGAACCACAATCGGTACACCAGTGCACCGGTTTATCGCCACGGGTCACATGTCCGTTTTCGATGATTTTGCCGACCGCACGCACGATATTGGCTTCGGTATCAAATTTCATCGTCAGATAGGGGTTGAACCAGTCACCGAGTACTCCGAGCCTGATAAAATCGAGGCGTTGCCTGTCGATCTGTTTGGTCGCGTATTCGCGACAGGCCTGGCGGAATTCGTCAGCCTCTACCTTGACCCCGACCTTACCAATAGTTTTTTCAACCTGGTGCTCGATCGGCAGGCCGTGACAATCCCAGCCCGGCACATAGGGGGCGTCTTCGCCACGGAGCGTGCGTGTTTTGACAATTATGTCCTTGAGAATTTTGTTAACCGCGTGACCGATATGAATATCGCCGTTGGCATACGGGGGTCCGTCATGCAGTACATAACGCTTACGACCAGCACGGGCGTCGCGAATTTTCTGGTATAAGTCCTGCTCCTGCCATTTCTGCAGTCTTTCGGGTTCGCGATTGGCCAGATTGCCGCGCATCGGAAACTCGGTTTGCGGTAGATTCAATGTCGATTTATAGTCAGTCAACGGTCATTTATCTCATTTCAAACATATCTAGATTCAAAAAATGCTTTCGCTTTTTCGGTGTCCTGCCCGATATGGGCGCTTAATTCTTCCAGCGAGTCAAACTTTTGCTCATCACGGATCTTGTGTAAAAACTCGATCTCGACGCTGCAGCCGTATACGTCCTGATCGAAATCAAGAATATATACTTCAAGGATAGTGTCGACGCCGTTTACGGTAGGGCGAGTGCCAATACTGGCGACGCCCTGTAGCTCACGATTATCTATTCCTTTCACCCGAACCGCAAATATTCCTTTAACGATCAGGGTTTTATCCCCCATTTTAATATTAATCGTCGGATATCCGAGTTCGCGGCCCAGTTTCTTGCCGTGTGCGATACGTCCGGAGAGCGAATAGGGCCTACCCAATAGCTCGCGCGCGGCGTCGAAGTCATCGCGTTGGATCGATTGGCGAATGCGCGTACTGCTGACGCGCTCACCGGCAATCAGCAGGGTTTCAGTGGATTCGACAATAAAACCAAAGCGCTCGCTATGTTGGCACAGGAAATCGAAATTACCCTGGCGGTTTTTGCCGAAATGAAAATCGTCTCCGATGACCAGATGGCGCGTACTCAGCTTTCCGATCAGGATTTGCTGTACAAAGTCTTCGGCGGATTGACTGGCCAGTGCCTGATCAAAACGCAGGCATATCAGGAAATCGATTTGTAGTTTTTTTAGAAACGCGATTTTGTCGCGAAACCGGGCCAGCCTTTTAGGTGCCTTGTCCGGTGCAAAATACTCGATCGGCTGGGGTTCGAAGATAATCACGACGGTCGGCATCGACGCGGACTCCGCGACCCGCTTTAGCTGGCTGATAACGCGTTGATGTCCACGGTGGACGCCATCGAAATTGCCAATCGTGACGGCACTTGCCGGTAGCGCCCGGGTCAAATTGTGAAGCCCTCGAATTAATTTCATAGTCGACGCATTCAGGTGATAAAACTCTGGCGCCGGAAGCCCAGAATCCACAGCATCAAGCCGTAACACAACAGCGCTGGCAGGATTAACCAGAGCAGTTCGTAGACGCGTCGATACCACTGCCAACCTTCCCAGCTATTCATGTCAGGCAAGCTGAAGAGGATCAACAGCCCCATTGCCAGGCAGGCGAACAGGATCCGAAGCAAGGGCTGGCTGAAGGTTGCGAGAGAGTCCAGAACTGTATCTCGCCGAAGTTCGCGAGCCAGCCGGAATGCATTGAAATATGCAGATGCGGTAGTCGCCAATGCCAGTCCGACATGGGGTGCTAGAAAATCAGCCTGTAACATCGAGACGACGAAAATAACATTCAACACCATATTAAGAACCATCGCCTGAATTCCGATACGCACCGGGGTGCGGGTGTCCTGACGTGCATAAAACCCGCTCGCCAGAATTTTAATCAAGACAAAGGCAGGCAGACCGAGGCTGTAGGCCATCAGGCTGAAGGCCGCCATCATCGAGTCGTTGCTTTGAAAGGCACCATACTCAAACAGCGTTGCCAGTATCGGTTGCGCCAGCAGAAACAGTCCGAAGGTTGCTGGAACCGCGACTAGCAATGAAAGCTGAATCGCCCACAGCAGGGTCTTGTTAAAGCGATCACCGCCATCGCGATAATGGGCTTCGGACAGATTCGGAAGAACTACGGTGGCGAGCGCGATACCGAACACCCCGAGCGGAAATTCGAGCAGGCGATCGGAATAATAAAGCCACGCGACACTGCCACTAACCAGAAACGAAGCGATGAAGGTATCGAAAAGCAGATTGATCTGTGCCACCGAGGAGCCGAATAACGCCGGGATCATCAACTTGATGATTTTTTGCACGCCTTCGTGTTTCCAGCCCCATTTTGGCCTCGGCAACAAACCTTCCCGATAAAGAAAGGGCAGCTGGAACAGCAGTTGTGCAACACCCGCGATCAAAACGCCCCAGGCCAGAGCGGTGATCGGTACATCGAGACGGGGGCTTAACCATAGTGCACATCCAATCAAACTCAGATTAAGTAATACCGGGGTGAAGGCAGGTACGGTGAAGCGTTTCCAGGTATTGAGGATGCCCGCTGAAACAGCGGTCATCGAAATCAGCAGAATATAGGGAAAGGTCAGACGTAACATATCTGCGGTGAGGTCAAATTTGGCGGGTTGATCAATAAACCCGGCAGCAAAAATTGAAATCAAAAGCGGTGAGGCAGCGACCCCCAGTAAACTTAGGCCTAGCAATATGAAGCCGAGGGTGCCGGCAACGTGATTGATCAAATCCCGGGTTTGTTTCTGGGTATATTTGCTCCGATATTCGGTCAGGACCGGTACGAAGGCGAGCGAGAAAGCGCCTTCGGCAAACAGGCGGCGAAAGAAGTTGGGAATTTTGAAAGCCACGAAAAACGCATCCGCCGCGTCGCTGGTGGAAAAGAAGCGCGCAATTACGATGTCTCGTACAAGCCCCAGCACACGCGATAACAGTGTCATCGAGCCTACCGAAACGGTGGATTTAATCAGCGCGTTCATAGCCTGGTCAGTTTGATTTTTCGCGGCCCATAAAAGCCGCGAATTCTATCATCTAAGTAGCCCGAAAAATTCATAAATTATGCACGATCTCGCTTGCCCATTGATTCCACAAGGAATATTCCCTCAGTCGCCCGGAATCATTGATACGAGACTTCTTCGGGAATTTCCTTGTGAAAGCAATGTTCTGCGCGATTTTCGTGCAAATTTATAAAATTTCCGGGCTAGTTGAATGGCAGTCATTTTAGGTTGACAGCACCGGGTGCAGTGAAGATAATGCGCGCCTCGTTTTAACTGTCTGTTTTCGGGTCTATTTTTCGGGCCTGTTTTCAGTGTCCACATTCAGGAGCAAACCTTGGCAAATTCAGCTTCCGCACGCAAGCGTGCATCTCAGGCCGAACACCGTCGTCAGCGTAACGCCAGCCGACGTTCAATGATGCGTACCCATATCAAGGCTACTGTTGCTGCAATTGCTGCTGCCGACAAGCCAGCGGCCGAAGCTGCGTTCAAAAAAGTTGTTCCGATTCTTGACAATTCTGCGACGCACGGTTTGATCAGTCACAACAAGGCGGCGCGGCATAAAAGCCGCTTCAACACCCAGATTAAAGCGTTGTAATCAACGAAATTATTGCCTGCGAAGTAATGGAAAATTGAAAAGGCCGCTGTTAGCGGCCTTTTTTTATTCTGCCAGCCAGTCCTGGCTGACAAGAATCTTTTCCTCTGATTTAATCGAACCCTCGAATCGATCACCTACTACAACCTGACCCACCCCTTTGGGTGTCCCGGTCATGATAATGTCACCATCGTCCAGACTCATGAACTGCTGAATCCCGATGAGAATCTGATCGGGTTTGTGCAACATCAATTTCCAACCGCCGCTTTGCTGAAGCTTCCCGTTAATAACGAGTTCGAGTGACAGGCTTGAAAGCTCGGTATCACCCAGTGTTACAAAATCGCTGAAACAGGCAGCACCGTCGAATGCCTTGGCGCGCTCCCAGGGCAAGCCTTTTGCTTTCAGCGACGATTGTAATTCGCGTTTGGTGAGATCAAGCCCGAAGCCGACGCCGTAAAATCCCCCGCTCCGAACCATGAGACATATTTCACCCTCAAAATGCAAAGCTTCGTCCCGCAGCGCAAATAACCGGGTCGATATCGAAGAATTGGGTTTGTTGAATATCACCATTTGTTGTGGTGTTTCATTGCCGAGTTCCTGGATATGTTCGAGGTAATTGCGCCCGATACACACAATCTTGCCGGGAATAAATTTTTCGGAGCCTATTTTTAATTGATTCATGAGCGGCATTATAAGGAGGTAATTAATGAGTGTGAACAGGCCCTGACAAAACCGATATTTCGGTTCAGGCTGGATTCAGTCTGTTGCAGCTAAAGTGGCGCCATAATTCTGAAACATTGGAGAAAGGGAATGAGGCAAAATTTTAAAACAGTTCGACCTGTTGTCGTCGCCAGCCTGTTGGCGCTGACACTGATTAGTGCCCCGGCAAGTGCATCGCACAACAGTCATGATTACGTGGCCCCGCTGGCAGCATTTATAGCTTTTAGCTGGCTGACCAATCGCAGCAGCCCCCATAATTATCGATATAACCGTAACTACAACCAAAGACATTATTACCAGGAGCGTAAGCGGCGACATAGCTACAGCTATGGTAGTAGCCAAAAACGTCGTTCTTACAGTCACTGATCTGTCGTGAAGAAAATTTTACGCCTGTTGTTTATGCTTTCCGGCCTGCTGACCATGCAGATATCGCTTGCCGATGAGAGCCTGTCCAGTCGTTCTGCCGGAAAACTGAAGTCGGATACGTCGATCGATCTGACGCATGAATTGAAGCAGCTCCCGGCGGTAGTCAGAGCGAAACCGACAGCGGCTGAAAACTATGATGCTTTGCCTGCGGCAGGAAGCCAGGCCGGTATTGCCAACCGGCACGACCAGCTGTTTGAAATATATGAAGCCGATGTCGAGCTTGTTGCCGACCTCGATGGGGACTATTACCACCATGCGCTGAACGTGTATTTCGATGTTGATGTCAGCATTGATTCAGCAACCCTGTACGCCAAGTTATATCTCAGCCGTGAAGGTGAACCCTGGAGCCAGTACTTTACTACTGATCTGTTTGTGATTTATGGTGACGATTATGCCGATGCCTACGAAGTCGAAACCGAGTTGCTTGAAGGGTATGCGCCCGGCTCCTACTCGATACTGATTGAAGTCTACAGTCTCGATCATGCATATATGGTGACCAGCGAGGTGCTCGATTACTACTATCTCGGGCGCGATATCCTGCTTGAAGACCTGAGTTGGGACGAGCCCTACGCGAGCCCCCACGATGAATATAGCGTTTCGATCGGCGCCGGCGATTTCGGCACACTTTTCCTTTTTTTCCTGATTCTCCAGGTAGTGATCGCAGCCAGGGGTACCCTCACGCTATCCCCCTGTAAAAAGCGTAGATAACAATAAAACCCCTGCGCTGCGATCCTTTTTTTGCATTCCAATAGATGCGCTTTTTCCCCGAATTCGGCGTCAACGCCGAGCTGGTGCGCCAGCCCGGTCGACCCACTCGTACTTCGTGTACGTTCGGGTCGCCTTGCTCTCGCGTATCACACCTAGTGGTCGCCCCGTCCCCCCGGCCCTGATCCGGGGCGGGTTCTATTGCAAAATTGCGATAAAAGTCAATCCAGGCCCTATCATTCAGATTACGTAAATAGATGCCGCAGTCCGATTTTTCGGGTCAAGCCCAACAGTATGAACCAGATGCTGCAATATTTTCAGCTCTCCACCAAAATTTATCCCGGATAAGTAGTGGGCCTACGTGAGAATGACGGCGAGACGATGAGAGGCGATTGAATAGACGATCAAGCTTTGGCTTCGGTGATAATCCAGTCGCGTACCTGTTGGGCAGAGGCTGACAAAGTGGTCTTGTCAGACCAGATCAAATGAAATTCCTCGCCAGTTACCCAACTTTGCTTTACCGCTGGTGCCAGCAGCTTTGATTGCAGTAGCGATTCGACTACGTGTCGCCAACCCAGCGCGATACCTTCACCTGCCATAGCGGCCTGCAAAACAAGGCCGTAGGCGTTGAGACGTAAACCCTCATCTTTGTCGACAAATTCAACCCGCATCGCGTTGAACCAATCGATCCATTTGGGCCGCGGACGGAAGGGTTCTTCCAAGTGAATAAACTGATGGGATAATAGTTGTTGCGGTGACTTTGCGGTGCCGTTTTTTTCCAGGTATTTCGGGCTCGCCACGGCCAGTAGTTCTTCATGCGCAATACTGCGTGACTCGTAACCTGACCAGTTTCCGCGACCGCGGCGGATGCCCAGTGACACGTTTTCGTGTTCCAGGTCGAGATCTTTGTCGACTACCTGTAAGCGTAGATCGATGCCTGGATGTGCGCGATGCAGGCCCGACAATCTCGGCATTATCCAGTAGTTTGCGAAAGCTGTTGATATCGACAGTGTTACCAGCGCCGGTTGAGGCTGTCGATTAATCTCCTGGATACGATGCAAGATACGCTCGAATCCGCTCGAGACTTCGGTATAAAGTTTTTCGCCGGCTTCGGTAAAACGGATACGACGGTGTTGCCGATCGAATAGAGGCTGCCCGATTGCCTGTTCGAGTTGCCGGATTGACAGGCTCACCGCCGGCTGCGAAACACCCAGTTCATTTGCCGCGCGGGTAAAAGATTGCAATCGACCACAGACTTCAAATACAAATAAATGATGCGGAGAATGGATTAGGCGGCGCAGGTCTTTCATCGATTCCTATAAACTGGAGCCAATGTTACTAGCCCGGAAGAAACAATATGACAGAAAATAGCATAAGTTCAAATTATGTTAATTGAATTTTTTTAAGGGTCACATGCAAAATTCCGACTGATATACTGCAGCGATAATGTCAGGGGCCGCGCGTGAAACAAAGTACAAGGGTTAAGAAAAATCCCAGGGCAGGCGCTCGTCGACGCAAAGCGCGGCAACGTACCCGTCAGGTAATGAATGCCCCCGCGTTTATCAAGCGGGAAATCCCGTTTTACGAGTTCCTGGGTGAAGAAGGGCTGACCCGGCTTGAGGATCAGGCCGACTGGATCATCCAGGAGGTTGGACTCGAATTTCGCGACGATCCAAAGGCACTCGAGATCTGGAAGGCGGCTGGTGCAGATGTCAGGGGTACGCGGGTTCGACTCGATCGAGGGATGGCGCGCGAGCTTTGCCAAACCGCTCCCACAGAATTTATACAGCATGCTCGCAATCCACAAAGGAATGTACGAATCGGCGGAGACGCTCAGGTATTTGCTCCGGTTTACGGACCACCGTTTGTGCGCGATGTCGAGAAGGGTCGCCGCTATGGCACATTCGATGACTTCCTGAATCTGGTAAAAATTGTGTCGCAGCTACCCAGTTTGCATCATTCCGGACTGGTTATTGTTGAACCCTGTGATTTGCCGGTATCAAAGCGTCATCTGGACATGGTGTACGCGCACATGAAATACAACGACAAGCCTCATCTGGGAGCGATTACAGAAAAGTCACGCGCCCAGGACTCGGTAGATCTGGCGAGGATTTTACATGGCGACGAGTTCATGCAGGAGCATTGTGTGATCATGGGTAACGTTAATACCAATTCACCCTTGCTGGTCGATCGTGTTGTCACCGAAGCAGCACAGGTTTATTGCGGTGCCAATCAGGGCCTGGTGGTAGCTCCGTTTATTCTTGGCGGCGCCATGGGACCGGTTACCACGGCCGCGTCAATTGCACAGGCTTTTGCCGAGGCAATGATGGTGGGTGCGTTTACCCAGTTGGTAAGACCGGGTGCACCCTTTGTCATGGGCAACTTTCTGTCATCGATGAGCCTGCGTAGCGGGGCTCCGACCTTTGGCATGCCGGAACCGGTAATTTCCAACCTGGTTATCGGCCAACTGGCCCGTCGCCTCGGAGTACCCTTGCGTTGTGGCGGTTCCCTGACCGCATCCAAACTAGCCGATGCACAGGCCGCATATGAAAGCGCGGATTCAATGTTATCGACCGTTCTCGGTGGTGCTAATTTCGTGCTGCACGCGGCCGGTTGGCTCGAAGGGGGATTGTGCACCGGTTACGAAAAACTGGTGATGGATGCCGACCGGCTCGGTGCTTACCAGGTGATGCTGTCAGGACTGCCACTCGATGACAACGCGATGGCACGGGATGCCTATAGCGAGGTCGAGCCTGGCGGTCATTTTCTCGGTTGCTCGCATACCATGGCTAACTATGAAACCGCCTACTACGATGCGCTTTTATCGGACAGTGACAATGTTGAATTGTGGGAAGAGAAAGGCAGTAAAGACATGGCGCGTCGCGCTTATGAGCGATGGAATCATATTCTGAAGGAGTATCAGGCACCGCCGCTGGAGGTGGCTAAAGATGAAGAGTTATGTGCCTATGTGGAAAAAAGAAAAACTGAAATCCCTGACGCGTGGTACTGAACTAGTTGTTCGACCACTAGCTCTTTCCGGTTAGTTCGACAAAGCGGTCGAAGGGCTCGGGCCGCGCAAACAAATATCCCTGAAAGCGATCACACTTACGCTGTTTAAGATATTGAAATTCATCTTCTGTTTCGACGCCTTCGGCGACGATTTCGAGTTTCAGTTGTTGCGCCATAATGATAATCGTGTCGACGATAACCGCATGGTCCGAAGTGGCCGAAATCTCCCTGACGAAAGACTGATCGATTTTAAGCTCATCCACCGGAAGCTGGTGTAAATAGTTCAGCGAAGAGTAGCCGGTTCCGAAATCATCGATAGAAAAACTCACGCCGAGCCGTTTTAGCTGGGCCATGGTATCGACGGTAAGCTCGATATTGGCCATCGCCAGACCTTCGGTTATTTCTATTTTAAGCTTTCTCGAATCGGCGCCGGTTTCGAGCAAAATCTGCTTCAGTCGATCGATAAACTCGGGGTCGCTGAACTGACGCGGACTGACATTAACCGAAAGCATTAAACCCGGTTCCATTTTGACCAGATGCGTACAGGCCGAGTGTAAAACCCAGTCGCCGATTGGAACTATCATTCCGGATTGCTCGGCGATATCGATAAACATACCCGGCGCTACGCATCCTTTCTCGGGATGATTCCAGCGCAGCAGTGTCTCGGCGCCAACTACCTGTTGCCGGGCGTCGTACTGCGCCTGGAAATACAATTCAAACTCATCGTTCTCGAGCGCGGCACGTAAACCTTTTTCAATGACACGCTGCTGGTTAACCGCTTCCTGCATATCGGATGAAAACAGGCGTATGGCGTCACGTCCGGCATTTTTGGCCTGATACATTGCGACGTCAGCATATTTGAGCAGATCTTCCGCGGTGACATCTGCCGGAAACAACGCAATCCCGACGCTGATGGTTAAATGTATATCGTGACCCTGAATCATGAACGGAACGGAAAACAACTTGCGAATTTCATTAGCGATACTTGACGCGTGCGCGCTGGCTGTTTCCATGTCGTCACCGACTTCGGGTAGCAGCACTACAAATTCGTCACCGCCGAGCCGGGCTGCGGTATCTTCGCGGCGCAGGCGTTTGCGTATTTTTTGCGCGACTTCGATTAGCAAATCATCGCCAATGGCATGGCCGAGTGAGTCGTTAATCGATTTAAATCGATCCAGATCAATAAAAAACAACGCGCCAAAACGTTGATGGCGCGCGGCTTTGGCCATTTCCTGGCGCAAGGTTGTCAGTAAAAGACGTCGGTTAGGTAGATC
>QIJI01000071.1 GCA_003231795.1 Gammaproteobacteria bacterium | reverse complement strand
GGAAGTTACCGACTCATGGAGGGCAGATCCAAGGCATATTACCCTGCCGCGCTGGCCATCGGCTCGATAGTGGTAATCCTTATTTTGCTGAATCTGTTCAACCTCAATATCAAAAACATTCAAACGGGTCGCGATGCATTGGGCATCGTTCTTGCCGGCATTGCGGTTGCCGTGTTGATCGGTTCGATTGGTTGGGCCACCGTGCGTGCTTATCGTATCGAGAACACATTGCAAAGCGTAATGATGGATACTGCCAAGACAACATCGATGGTGTTTATCATTTTACTCGGAGCTGCCATGCTGACTACTGCTTTCCGCGGTTTCGGTGGCGAAGAACTGGTAAGAGATTATCTTACTTCCCTGCCCGGTGGATTCTGGACTCAGTTCATCGTGGTAATGGCAGTGATCTTCTTTCTCGGTTTTTTCCTCGACTTCCTTGAAATCGCAGTCGTAGTTGTTCCGATTGTCGCACCGATATTGCTCGCCGATCCGGGTGCTAACATAACTGCCGTCTGGTTCGGAGTCATGGTCGGATTGAATATCCAGACGTCGTTTTTAACGCCGCCCTTTGGATTTGCGTTGTTTTATCTGCGCGGAGTAGCGCCCAAAGAAGTCAAAACCCTACAAATCTACAAAGGTGCTGTCGCGTTCATAGTTTTACAACTTGCCGGGCTCGCAATCGCTGGTGCATTCCCGAGCCTGGTGAATTACCTGCCAAACAAGACTCATTTGACTTCGGAAACAGCGCCACCGCCAAGTAATCCCAGGCTGCAGCAATGCCTGGAAGACTACCTCTTCGTCGACTACGCCAATAATCGAAAATCAATCGAAGCCAGCATCGACAATATCAAAACTTCGAGCCTGTCTTTTTTGCCCGATGAGTATCAGGATCGGTTAAACGAAAGCTACGCCATGGCAGCATCGACTTTTGCCATGATCGAAAATATTCAGCAATCTGCAAAAGCAGTGCAGGCGTTTTCACCCGGTTACAGACCGTTGCATATTGAGGCGCGCCAGATTCAGAAGAACATTCGCCGACTTGACAACAAAGTGAAGGAACTAGAGCAACAACGGCAACGCATTTCTTTCGATGAAATCGTTGACCAGACCAAGATAGAAAATATCACGCTTGAGATAGCCGACATTAAAATCCAGCGACAATCACTGGCAACCACAGTCCCGGACAACTGGCAGGGTGAATATGATCGATTTAAATCACTCGCGAAAAAGGAGAAGCGGGCACGTCAAGAGTATCGGCAAACAGTGGATGAAAGTTATTCAACAATAGTCACCCTGCGCCAGATGATTTCCGAAGCCGACGCCCTGGCGGAACTGGGTACCCCGCTTGTAGCCCTGGCTGACCAGGTCCTGCAACTTGGTAACGAAGACGCCCTGGAAGCGGTTAAAGCAGTCCAGCAAAAACTGGATCTTTTGACCGAAGTCGATCAAATTAACTCTAAACTTTCACGCGCGAAACGGGCATTGCGTGGTTCCAGCCCCGATCTCGACAAAGCGATCACCAATATTGCCAAAGCGATCGAAGAACTGGAAACTGCAATTTCCTGGCGCCAACGCGCTGCCGCGGAACTCGAGGCTGACCTTGCAAGTTTTGATCAGGCAATCGCCAGAACCATTGGTATGCGCATGCAACAACGCCTGACCTCCGAGCAGGCTAAATCAATTGCCGGCTGCCTCGCTGTGCACAAAGATCTGACGCTATACTTTTAGTGCTCTTTCAGCCTGATAATTATGAGCTCAGTTAGCTTGCCTGGGTTCACGGCAAGGCGTGCCTCGCAGGCAATGGCCGTACCCTTGTCCAAGAGGTACAACGCAGTCCGAGGACCCCAGACAAGCTAATCCAAAGGGCGCTCCTGTGGTGTCCCGCAACCCGCGTTGCAGTGCTTGACAAGGGTACGTCCATTGCCTGTGCACTGCGCCTTGTTGCGAAACACCGCAGTAGCGCTGAACCCGTAATTATCAGGTTGAAAGAGCACTAATGCTCGATGTCTCAAGTTGATCTTGTTTATCGCATTTTCGCGATCATTTTCCCGGCGTTCAGCATTGTAGCGCTGGGTTACTTTTTCGCGCGTTCACGCCGTGACACGGACATGTCATCGGGAAACCGGATCAATATGGAGATATTTACCCCGGCGCTTATTTTCGACACGATGTCGACGAGTGATTACCGCCTGGCAGATTACAGCTATCTGACGCTCGGCGGGCTTCAGGTGGCTTCAATAGTATTGATCGGCAATCTGGCCAGTATTCTGGTGATTCCGGTAATTTTGTGGGTAATTCTTTGGTTTTTTTGCCGCTTATTTTTGTCACTAATTTTTATCGCGTCTTACCCGGTGCTATTGGAGTAGCATTTCAATTCCTTCGACCCGGTCTCCTGCCTGAATATCGTGTCGTGCGGCATTCAACTCCAGGACAAAACGAGAAGCACCCGCAGCCGAATAAACTGGGCAGGGATCGAGTTGGCAGGGTTCAAGTTTTTGCACCTCGATTACCATCATATCTTCCCCGATCCAGACCACAGTAAGTGGAATCTGCATGTTTTTCATCCAGATGCGATGATTATTTGTGGTTGGGTATACCAGCAACATTCCTTGATCAGAGGCCAGGTATTTACGGTGCATCAAGCCTAATCGACGTTGTGCCGTACTGGTAGCAAGTTCAATCTCGTATCGGGTTTCATTGATAACGATTTCAACGGCGAGAGATAATTCACTATAGCCGATTAGCGAAATTGCAAAAATCAATTTGAGGGCGCCTCGAACAATACCCTTGAACGGAGTTTCAGGTCGATACGAAATTTTCAATTAAAAGTGCCAATTTAGTGACATATTCCTCGATTTTACACATATCTAAACTAAACTCTTAAGTTAATTAGATAAAAACTTGGTTAGGCTCAAGTAATTCGGGAAACAAGAAAAAAAATTATGTGACATAGTTCATAAATCCACATTAAGTATACGACTTAAGCTATTGATTTTGCTAAAATGTCGTGTCCTGTAAGAATCAATCATGGGGTGAAATAAATTGATTTCGAACACAGATAATAAAACCGACATTCCGAAGGTGTCGAACATTGAGCCTTACGAAAATGCGCGCCGACTGAGTATTCTCAGGCGCCAACGTAAGGTTTTGATCGTGGATGATGAATCTACCGGTCGAACTATTCTTGCTAAAATCATCCAGCAGGCGGAAGAAGACGTCAGTGTCGAGTCATTCGACAATCCTCTGGAAGCGCTACACTGGCTGGATCACAATCATCCGGATCTGATAATTACCGACTACCGGATGCCCGACATCAATGGCGTTGAGTTGATCAAGCAGATTCGCTCAAAACCGGCCTGCCAGGATATTCCTATCATGATGATCACGGTGGTCAGTGAAAAATCGGTACGCTACGATGCACTTGAAGCAGGCGCTACTGCTTTTCTAACTCGCCCCATCGATCAAATCGAATGCCGCACCAGTTGCCGTAATCTGCTGAAATTGCACGAGCAGCAATCGATCATTCAGGACCGCGCCGACTGGCTCGCGCGCCAGGTTGAAGTTGCCACTCAACAAATCGTTTCACGCGAGCACGAAACATTGTTGCGCCTGGCCAAAGCGGGTGAGTACCGTGATGAAGTAACCGGAAATCATGTTGTACGCATGGCCAAGTATTCACGTCAGATCGCAGAGGCGCTGGGCTTAAGTGACAAAGAATGCGATGAAATCGAATACGCAGCACCGATGCACGATATCGGAAAGATCGGCATTCAGGACAAGGTTTTACTCAAGCCGGGTAAATTCGAACAGGAAGAATGGGTGACTATGCAACAACATACCCTGATTGGGCATTCGATATTATCTAACAGTCAGTCACGCTATATTCAGACCGGGTCAATAATTGCGCTGAATCATCACGAGCGTTTCGATGGAGGTGGTTACCCGAACGGCATTTCCGGTAAGGATATACCGCTGGTTGCGCGTATTGTGGCCGTTGCAGACGTATACGATGCGCTCGTATCTTCGCGCCCCTACAAGAAGCCGTGGGAAATCAAAGATGCACAGGATTATCTGCATAAGCACGCAGGTACACAATTCGACCCGATATGCGTTGAAGCCTTTTTCGAACGCCTAGATAACATTACCACCATCCACAATACCTTCAGCGACGGCTAGCAGCCGTCGCTTCATTGTTTAATCGCTATGGACTTCTCCAACTCCAGTTTCAGTTGGCTTAAAAAACTGAACCTCCGGCTCGAGGGTACAGGTGATACTGAGCCCGGTCAGGCCAAACTGCGCCTGGCTATCGGAGTATTGCTGGTTGCATACTTTTCCCTGCCCTGGGGTGAAAACGAAACCTTTCGAGAAGTTTTCACGTCCTTTCCTAGTGCGTTCACGATGTTTTACTACAGCAGCGCATTGGCTATATTCCTGGCCATCATTATCAATCCCAGGGCATCGCCAATTCGACGTGTAGTCGGTGCCGCGCTCGATATGACTTCGCTTTCGGTGGTCATGTATCATTCTGGCGACGATAGCGTTCTGCTTTTTCTTCTTTATTTTTGGGTTGTGCTCGGAAATGGTTTTCGATACGGCCTGCACTATCTGTTTATTTCACAGGCATTTACTCTGGTCGGCTTTTCGGCCGCTATTTACTGGGGTAGTTACTGGCAGGATCACCGCTCTTTTGGCACCAGCCTGTTTTTAATGTTAGCGCTACTGCCTTTGTACGCCGCTTTCCTGATCAAGCAATTACACTCGGCAATCGATATGGCGAAACAAGCGAATGAGGCGAAGAGCCGATTCCTCGCCAATATGTCGCATGAATTGAGAACACCGTTGAATGGCGTGATCGGCATGGGTGACTTGTTACGTGAAACGAAATTAAATTACGAGCAGAAAGAACTGGTAAGCACTATGCACAGTTCGGCCAATACTCTGCTTGAACTGATAGAAAACGTGCTCGATATCGCGAAAATCGAAGCCGGAAAAATCCTGATCGAATCGAAAGATTTTGATCTTCATGGGCTGGTTAACTCAGTTATATACATGTTGTCTCCGATGGGCGCTAAAAAGGAGTTGACCGTATCCTGTACCTTCGACCCGGAAACGCCTTTTGCACTTAAGGGCGATCAACAACATCTACGCCAGGTTCTGATCAACCTGGTCAACAACGCAATCAAATTTACCGAGAAAGGATCCGTCATACTAACAGTGCAACTGGTCGGAGGCACTGAATCAACTCCGCGAATTCGATTCGAAATCATCGATACCGGAATTGGAATTCCAGACAGTGCTATCGAAACCATTTTCGATGATTTCACCCAGGCTGATACAAGCGTACACCGCGCATTTGGAGGAACTGGTCTTGGAACTACTATTTCGAAAGAATTGGTAGATCTGATGCACGGGAGTATCGGAGTTCACAGCGAAGTTGATAAAGGATCGACCTTCTGGTTCGAAATTCCCTTTCTAGCCAGTTCTAATCCCGAAACCAGCATATCGGAAAATCACGTTTTACTATTGGCTGGAGAAGACACGGCAAATGTCATTAGACCCTCGTTAAAATACTGGCGTGTAAATTTCGACTGGGTGCGCACCCCTACCCGCGCTATTTCCCTATTGGTTCAGGCAAATGACGAAGCCCAGCCATATGAAACAATCGTTGTTGACCAGGCCAGTCTGATCGACATAAACGCGGTGCAATTTGCCCAGATGGTGAAGTCTGAAGGTCTTCTTGAAGATACCTCCCTAGTATTGATCAACTCATCCGATACCATGATCGATGCCAACAAATCGAATCATTATTATATTTCAACAATCGCCAATCCAGAGGAAAAAAGACCGCTGTTTAATGCGTTACACGCCGCCCAAAGTGTCAGCCTCAATGATTCCAAGATTGTTACCATGGCTGAGCATTACGCCAGGCAGGCCGGTGTTGCCGCGCTGAATATCCTGGTCGCCGAAGACAATCAGGTGAATCAACAGGTAATTGAAGGTATTTTGCGAAATGCCGGGCACAATGTTCGAATCGCAAATACAGGCGCCAAGGCACTCGATATACTCAGTGACGAGTTAGATAAAATCGATATGTTGATTCTGGACATGAACATGCCTGAAATCACCGGTGTGGAAGTGGTCAAATCATTGCGTTTCATGGACACCAGCGGCCAACTCCCGGTCATCATGTTAACGGCAGATGCGACTCCGGAAGCTAAAGAGGCATCACTTAATGCAGGTGCCAATCGATTCCTGACCAAGCCAATCGACGCTCGTGGCTTGCTCGAATGCATTGCCTCTCTATCGAAAAATATCCGCAAGGCAAAAGCGGCCAAACCATCAATTCAACGTGAATCACGCACCCCGCTGCATAGTAATTTTGCCGTATCCGAATGGTTCGATAACGTGGTTTTACATGAGCTCGATATTCTCGGAGACGACCCCGACTTTATTAAAACCTTGCTCAAGAATTTTGACAGTGAAGGTAGTCAGCACGTACTGAATATTAAGAAATCAATGTACGACGATTATCTTGAGTACCGTGAAAATCTGCATGCACTCAAAGGCTCATCAACCGAGCTTGGCGCTACTCGACTGGTGGAAATTTGCGCTGAAGCGGAAGCGCTGAAACCCTATGACATGGGCAGCGAAAAGATAAACCGGATGTGTTTTAAGATAGAGGAAATCTTTAATAAAACCGTAGCTGCACTAAACAATGCAGCTACGGAGGATCAGGAAGTCTATCCGGGTAAGACCACTGACCTTTAAACGGGTAGCTCTTCTTCAATGAGATAACTCATTGAAGAGTACTCACTTTAACCAACTAGTTCAGCTTTAGCTGTTTGTCGACGCACCAGTCGTTCCATCATGCGTAAATCTTTAGCTGACAATTGCATTGCTGCATCTGCCCAGACTATTGCGATTTCAGACAGCTCCTTGTAGGTGACCTGATTGCAAATGTCTTTCAGTTTCTGCATTGATTTAAAAGTATTGCTGGATCTCGAGGCGGATTTTATATAACGGTATACGGCAACTTCGCCCTCGCCCTTTTCGGCCAGGATATCAACAATACCCATTTCATAAAGTTGTTCGGCAGAGTACAGGGTACCGCTGAGAATCATTTTCTCGGCTGCCTCAAAACCAATTTTTCTGGAAAGCAATGAATAGGCGCCCATTCCCGGAAACAGATTAAACAAGACTTCCGGCAAACCCATTTTGACACCACGCTCAGCAATAATGACATTGCTAGACAATGCGGCCTCGAAACCACCGCCCAGGGCATCACCTTGAATTAATGAAATTGTGGTTAGGTCAAGATTATAGTGAAACATGTTCTGATACAGGATATCGATGCATTTCATTGCGTAGTTCAGCAATCCTTCTCGATTACCGGTTTCAATATAGCTTCTGAATAACTCAAGATCACCACCGAGGTTGAAGACTCCATCTACATCAGACCCGACTACAAGGTAATCGTATTTTTCACCGTTGCTTTCGTCCATTTCGGCTTTAACGCTACCTAGATAGGCATTGATTTCATCAAGAAGTTGGATCGTAAATGAAGGACGCGGAGCCCCTTTCATTAAAAACCAGCCTATTTTATTTTTGCTATCGTAGTAGGTCTTTAACTGCGACTGATCAGCACCAGATTGCTGTTCATTTGAAATTTCATTGATGTAAGCTACATTACTCATTGTGTCTCTCCGGATATGGTTATTGTCGTCTGGATATTGCGCCCAGATCTTTAACATGTTCTTTGGTTGCATTACCCTGAAACCGAAACTTCTTGTATTTCAGGGTGTTACCCTCTTCTTTTAATTTCGGGGTAATGAGTGTCAATTTACCGTAACCTGTACTGAATGCAAGCAAAGTGTGACCAAGTTCACATTTTGTAAGGCAGAAATTACTTTAAGTAACCGAACTAAATAATTGTTTACGAAAGACTAAGTTGAAATTACTTCGAATGAAAATAATTTCAATTTTGAGAGCAAAAGCACCTAAATCACGTTAAATATGACCTAAAAGTGGTTGATTTGGAAAGGGTTATGTGTCGAAAATATGACGATTTTGTGTCAATAATATGACTAATATTTAACCAATCAGTCGATTTCACCTATCCAGGCCATCTGAATAGCCTCCAGAATTTTCTCGTTCGAATGATCCGGATCATCATCAAATTCATCCAGTTCGCAAACCCAACGATGCAAATCCGTAAAACGAATATACTGTGGGTCTACATCTGTGTGAATTTCTGAAAGCTCAATAGCTACCTCCAGCGTATCTGTCCATTTAAGACTCATGAAGACCTCCTAGTGATTTTCAGACACCATATTAATAGTGTATTTCGGAATTTCGATAGTTAGCGGATCGTCGGCAACCAGTGCCTGGCAGCTTAATCGTGAGTCCATATCGAGGCCCCAGGCCTTGTCCAGATAATCATCTTCGTCTTCACTGGCCTCCTCTAGTGAATCAAAGCCTTCGCGTATATAGACATGACAGGTTGTGCAGGCGCATGATTTCTCACAGGCATGCTCAATTTCAATTCCATTCGCGAGCATTGCATTGCACAAACTGGTGCCTGGTTCGGCATCGATAACTGCGCCCTCGGGGCAGATATCTACGTGTGGGAGAATAACAATCCGGGTCATAATTCGATCTCATCAATTTGTTTTCCGGCCAAAGCCTGTTTTATGCTTGTATTCATTCTTTTAGCGACATAATGCTCACTGGCATTTTCTACTGATTTGATCAATTGCTTTAATTCGTCTGCCTCGGCCACGGCAATCGCGACTTCAAGACTGTCTCGATGTTTGCGGATTTCCGTCAGTTCGGCAGTGCTTAGTAACTTGTTGCCATCCATTTCCAACGCAGTATCAATTGCTTCAATAACACGATTGGCCTCCACCTGTTGCTCTCTTAACATTCGCTGCTCAATATCCTGTTGTGCGAAATCCATCGAAGCTCTCAGCATCGATTCAATTTCGGAATCGGTCAATCCGTACGAAGGTTTGACCACAATATCTGCGGCTACACCACTATTGGTTTCTTCTGCTTTAACCGTCATCAGGCCATCCGCATCTACCTGATAGGTGACCCTGATCCTGGCTGCTCCTGCCACCATCGGTGGAAATCCGCGTAACTCGAATCGTGCCAGTGAACGATTATCGGAAACCAGTTCCCTTTCGCCCTGGACTACATGGACGGACATTGCCGTCTGGCCATCTTTAAAAGTGGTGAATTCCTGGGCCCGGGATACCGGAATGGCGCTATTGCGATTGATTATTTTTTCGCACAACCCACCCATGGTTTCAATTCCAAGCGAAAGCGGCAAGACATCGAGCAACAACATTTCACTATCCGGTTTATTACCGGCCAGCATATCGGCCTGAATTGCAGCACCCAAAGCAACCACTCGATCCGGATCGAGATCGCACCTGGGCTCCTGTCCAAATAACTCGCCAACCATTGTTTTCACCAGGGGTATTCGCGTAGACCCCCCTACCAGCACAATATCGTGAATTTCATCGATAGAAACCTGTGCGTCGCGCAGCGCTCTTTTACAGGAGGTCAGGGTTCGCTTTACCAGTGCCGCAATCAATTCATCAAATTGCTGCCTGGTAATTTCACCGCGCCATGTACTTTGTTGATAATTGATCTCGACAGGGGCAATACTCGCTTCAGTGAGCGTTTCTTTGGCCTGTCGCGCTGCTAAAAGTACTTGTCTCGACAATCCCGGGTCCAATTGATCTAATCCGGCCTGTTCAACAATCCATTGCCCCATGGCCTGGTCCATATCATCACCACCGAGTGCTGAATTACCTCCGGTTGCCAGTACTTCAAAAACGCCCTGATTAAGCCGTAGTATCGAAATATCAAAGGTGCCGCCGCCCAGATCGTAGACTGCAATCAATCCATCGCTACTCGAATCCAGACCGTAGGCTACTGCCGCTGCCGTGGGTTCATTCAACAATCGGAACACGTTCAATCCGGCTAGTGTCGCTGCATCGCGAGTGGCCTGACGCTGCGCGTCATCATAATAGGCAGGCACTGTTATAACGACACCGGTCAGTTCCCCACCCAAGCTGTTCTCCGCGCGACGCGCCAGTGCTGTCAAAATCTGACTGGAAATTTCTACCGCACTGAAATCCCCCTGTACGGTACTGATTCTTGGCACGTTACTGTTATCCACCTCAACAAATTGATAGGGCATCACGTCGCCGAGATAATTCAGGTCATCAATGGCCCTGCCCATGAGCCGCTTAACCGAGGTAATTGTATTCAGCGGATCGGAGGTTTGCAGTGATTGCGCTAAATGCCCGACAGTTATCTCTTCGGAGCCAAAATTGACTACCGATGGCAACAGGATTCGATCCTGTTGATCCGGCAAACACATTGCTTCTCCGCTACGTACACTGGCAACCAGCGAATTAGTGGTGCCCAGATCAATGCCTGCCGCCAGTTGATGCTGATGCGGTGCCGTGGACTGACCGGGTTCAGATATTTGTAACAGCGCCATCAGGCATCTTCCAGTTCATATTGTAATTCGCTTAATTGCTGATGAATGCGTTGAACAAACTGCATTTTTTGACTGCTAACCCGGGCCGAATCAAGATCTCCTGCATGATAGGCAACAACAAATTCAGCCGCCAGCTCACTTGCCCGTTGTGACAGACGCGATTCAATAATTTCGCTTTGCATCATCGCATTCTCAGCCAACCGACAGGCTTCTATTTCTTCTCTCAATTCCAGTTGTTCCATTAAAAAGGTGGCGTCCGAAGTCGTTTGCGAATCGTCAGGAAGTTCAGCTCCGCCAATTTCGAGCAGGTAGCGTGAACGCTTGACCGGATCGCGCAAGGTTTCGTAAGCCTGGTTAACCCAGGAGGCCAGCTGCACAGAAGTACGTTTGTCACGCGCACTGGCCGAAACATATCGATCCGGATGGTACATGGACTGCAATCTTTGCTGTTGTGAATGAAGTCGAGCAAGGTCCAGGTCGAAACCGGGATCTAAGCCGAAAAGTTCGAAATAGTTTTGGCCAGGGTCTGGGGACTGCATGGAATGGGCGAAGTCTAGACAGTAAAGCTTTCACCGCAACCACAGGCATCCTTGGCATTGGGATTCTTGAACTGAAAACCTTCGTTTAAACCAACCTTGGCAAAATCGACTTCGGTACCATCCAGAAACACCAGGCTTTTCCTGTCTACAACAACTTTCACTCCCCTGGATTCAAACACCTCGTCGTCATCCTGCAGTTCGTCAACATACTCCATCACATAGGCAAGGCCCGAACACCCGGTGGTTTTCACACCGAGACGCAAGCCGATACCGCCGCCCCGATTGTCGAGGAAGTGCTTTACCCGGGAAGCTGCTATATCGCTGAGATGAATTGTCATTGTTTTCTCACTATACCGCTACCTGGCGGATCACCGCAGGCAACTTGTTAACCAGTTCCTGCAGTTTGTTGATTAACATCTCAACCTCCTGCAGCGTATTACTCATGCCGAAACTGACCCTGACGGCATTCAATGCCAGGTTTGCATCGACCCCCATCGCGCTTAGCACATGGCTGGGCAGCGTTACTTCACTGTGACATGCAGAACCACTGGACAACGCAAAACCCGCCCGATCCAGTTCCATCAACAGCGTTTCGCCATGATAATAAGGCAACGCAAAATACGTGGTATTCGGCAATCGGGTTGCTTTCTGCCCGAACACCTGGCTGCCGGGAATCGCCGCCAGTCTGGATTCAAAAACCTGCTGTAATTGTAGTAGATGGTGCTTCTTTTGATCCAGTTCAAGCCTGGCCAGTTGCGCAGCTTTGCCGAGCCCCACAATCATCGCAACATTTTCGGTTCCGGCGCGTTTCCGGTTTTCCTGTTCGCCTCCACTGTGTAGTAATTCGCGCGGTTTGCGATCTATCACCAGTGCTCCAATACCCTGAGGTCCCTGTAATTTATGTGCGGAAAAGCTCAACGCATCCAGTTTAAGCTGATTCATATCGAGTGGCAGTTTCCCGACCACCTGGGTCGCATCGCTATGCACCAGGCATCGATCCCGATCGACCATGTCGATCAGCGCTTCCAGTGGTTGTATTACCCCGGTTTCATTATTGGCATATATGATCGACATAAGCTGCGCATCGGCAGTAGAAATCACCTCGGCAGCTTGCTCCGGGTCAATTTGCCCTTGTGCGTTACAGGGCAACAAAATGACAGGCAATGCCTGTGCCAGTTGCTTCAGCGGTTCGATGATGCTTGGATGTTCGATTTCGCTGCTGATCACAGGTCGGTTTTCGGATTTATCGACAAAACCCTTTAACAGCAAGTTGTTGGATTCGGTACCGCCCGACGTGAATATCACGGCATTGCTGGAACAGTTCAACAACTGGGCAACTTCGTTGCGGGCTGATTCAACGGCCGAACGCGCCATGCGTCCGAAACTGTGCAAACTGGAAGGATTTCCGGTCGGGTTCTGCAAAAAAGGAAGAATCGCGTCAACAACCTCCGGATGCATCGGCGAACTGGCATTATGATCGAGATAAACAGCCATCAAGTTACAGAATATCAGGCTGCTTCTGGCGCAGGTCATGCGCACGTGACAATGCCTGTACTTCTTCGTTTTCGATCATGTCGGCGAGAGAAATAGTGGTCAAATAATTCTCAATTTCGGCACTCAGCTCATCCCACAACTGCTCAGTCAGGCAAGGTTCGTATTGTGCTGATCCACGCACATCCCGATTGGCTATCCGCATCTTTTCATCGACCGCATTAATCACATCGGCGATACAAACCTGATCCGGGGTATTTCCAAGACTATACCCTCCACCCGGTCCACGGGTACTGGTCACCAACTTGTTGCGCCTCATTTTGGCAAACAACTGCTCCAGATAAGAAAGCGATATTCCCTGTCGTACAGAAATATCAGCGAGCGATACCGGGCCCTGATCAGAATGCATAACCAGGTCGAGTAAAGAAGTCACTGCATAACGGCTTTTTGTGGATAATCGCATCGAGCGCAACGTAGGAACAAGACGGGCTCAGTATACAATCCTGACTAAAATGGTCAACTATTATCCAGAGGGATTTGTACGCTAACCCGGGCCCCTTTTCCGGGCTCACTTTCGAAGCTGATTTGCCCCTGATGGGCGTCTACAATAAGCTTACATAAATAGAGTCCGAGGCCGTATCCACCGGTATGTCGCTGGCGTGAACTATCGGGACGATAGAATGCTTCAGTAATCCGAGAAATCTCATCGGCGTCGATGCCCCGACCATAATCCTGCACATAAATACTAGCCAACATATTATCCAGGTTTAAACCGATTTCAATTACACCAGCCACTTTATCTGAATACTGGCAGGCGTTATCCAGCAGGTTCTTCAACAATAGCTTAATGCGCAATTGATCCACTTGAAGTTTTACCGATAAAAGATCTGTTTTGATTTGATTGCGCCAGGGATGTACATCGATAACCTCGTTGATTAAATCGCGTAAATCACAGTAACTCAGAGCCAGTACAGAGTGTTTGCTGTTTAACCTTTCTGATTCTAGAATAGTCGTCACCAGTGATTCCATTTCATGGATGTCTTCAATTAATGGTTGTTGAATCTCACCTTCATCAAGCAATTCGAGATTGACTCGCATTCGAGTCAGCGGGGAACGTAACTCATGACTAATCGCAAGCAACAACCCGGATTTATTATCGAGCATAGATTTTATTTGCGCTGACATGCTGTTTATACCAGCAGCCAATTGGGCAAGTTCCCCATTGCCTCCTACCTCAAGCTTTTGCTCCAGATCGCCAGTACCGATCAATTCAACATGACGCGACATTGTCTGCACTGGTTTGAACAAACGCCTGATTGCGATATACAGAAATATTAAAATCCCTCCCAGTGCTAAAAACAACAGCCAATGGCGACGCTCTGAGCCCTCTCTGAAACTGTTGTCCATAGCAAACAGGTAGCGATACTTCTGTTTTTCGATCAACAGAAAAGATGATCGTCGATGTTGATCGTGCCGATGAGCCGTATAGACATCATCATAGGGAGCCGGAGCCGGTTTAAATTCGTGTTGATCGATCGGCTTTAGATCGGAACTGGAGGACCAGTTGACCATAGGGCCTTCGATACGTAGCTCGAACGGTAGATCGTCGGCCAATTGTTGAGCCACAATCAAATCAGGCGGGGTTCCAATATCACGAATCAGGTATTCGATATATTGCTCAACATTGGGCAAAATTTCGTTGCGAAATTGTGGTTTGATCCGATTTGAGAAACTGGTCGCAATTACAATTGCAATCGCCAACAGGGATAAGGTGAAGTAAAACAGCAGTCTGAAAATCAGGCTTTGCCATTTTGATTTAAGACGATCCCACATTATCGATTTACAAACTGGTAACCCTGCCCGCGGACAGTTCGAATTAAATCGGGACGCTGTAACTTCTGTCGCAGTCGACTAACCAGCACATCGATGGCGCGACTGAATATATCAGCATCGATTCCTTTCAGTGCCAGCATAATTTCGTCCCGGGATAATACTCGTTGCTGGTTTTCAACCAGCAGGGACAGTAGTTCAAATTCAGCCGCCGTGATTGCAATTATTTCGTCATTTCGGGATAGCTGCTTACGCCCGGTATCAAGGCATAGCTCTCCGAATTGATAAATTTTATCACTTGAAACAGGCTTACCGCGTTTAAATACATTCTGAATTCGCGCAACCAGTTCGCGCG
>QIJI01000047.1 GCA_003231795.1 Gammaproteobacteria bacterium | reverse complement strand
GAAGAAATTTGGTACTCGCACTAGGAGCCAGTGCCTTTGCCGTGCCCGTAAGTAGCCTGACCGGTGTCGCGGTCGCGGCTGAAGCGCCAAAGCTCAATCCGAAAACCGCCCCGGCGACCGCATTGGCTTATACACACAAGTCGAAAAATGCGTCGAAAGTCTGTGCGGGTTGCCGGTTTTTCACCACCGACGTCGGTACCGAATGGGGATCCTGTCTTATCTTCCCGGGTACACATGTTGCCGCCAAAGGTACCTGTAATTCGTGGGTTCAACGCGCCAGTTAAAAGTAATATGCTATTTCCAGTAGTAGATGATCGTCCTGTTCGAGGGCAATGAGCGGATCTTCACTGTCGATACTGGTGAAAGTTTGTAGTTCCAATGTGCCTTTCCAGCTATCTCCGAAACGCCGGTTACCCTCCACGCGGAAGGATTGACTAGCGTAATTGGTATCGATCACAAAGCCGGCCAGGATTTCACTCGATTGCACATCGTTAAACGCAAATCGCCCGCCTAGAAACACATCGCGATCGAATACGCCACGATCGCCCTCAGCTCGATCGTCATACGAATACTCAAGCAGTACACCCAGATCAGTCTCGCTATCCAGAATCGCATAAAAAGTATATTCAAAGCCTGCGGTGTAAGCATTGAAATCGTTTGAATCGGCTTCACGATGAATCATCTCGAGCCGCCAGATCCAGTCTTCGTAAATTAACTGCGCGTCGACTCCGAACTGGGTCATCTGTTCATACAATGGGACCAGTACCGGATTTCCATCGCTATCGCTGCCTGCCACCAGTACCGGGTCTCTACTGGTTCCATCGAACCAGGATAATCCCAGATCCAGATCACCATAGGTCTGCGAAAACCGTATCGCAAAATCGACATGCTGATCTTCATCAGACGATTCATACACCGCCTGATCGGTATCAACCACCAGCGGTGCTCGCAATCGACCCTCGACTGACTGGAATGTACGCTCCCTGAAACCGGGTAGTATCAGAAAATCCAGTACCCCCCAGTCCTGGTAACGCTTCAGGTGTATCATCGGCTGGCCCAGTTTCTCTTCACCATCAATGCCTTCGACCTGATCTATCTGGTTAATAACATCGACCAGGTGTCGAGACTCAGTCACACCCCAGAACATCGTGTTAATTCCAACACGCCACTCGTTATCGCCATCGAGATGCAGCCATAGGAGTTCACGGACATCCCCGCGATTGCGTTCGTCATCCTTGTTATCGGCGCGCGCAAACAGTTCTACGCTCCACAGATCATCGCCACCGCCCCACTCGCCACTCCATTTGGGTTTGGCAGACAGGGTCAGGTTGTTGTCCAGTTGATCGTCAAACCGGGTCGACTCGAAGAAGGACTGGCTTTCCAGCGCTATGTTTCCGGAAAAATCGGCGACCGCCTGACTCGATACCAGCGCAAGGCCAAAACAGAGTAGTAGGCGTCGCATTTTACTGAATACGCTTCAACGATTGAGAACGAAAATCACGCTCGGTCAGGCCGGTTTTGAACTGATAGTTTTTCCATTCCAGTAAAGTGCTCTTGCCGTTTTGGTGGTTTACCATATTCATCTTGCCGGGGCGCCAGTAATGACCCAGGAATTGCTGAAAATCGCTCGCTACCAGGGTCTTAAGCAATGACTTTTTGCGATCATAAAATTCACTTTTGACCAGACGGTAACCTTCTCTGTCGATCCAGACAACCTGACGGGTATAGCCAGAATGTTTGTAAGCAGGGTAACGCTCGACCACAAAACAAGTCCATTCGGCACACGCTTCATCGCGCAGGTACAGGTAGGTGTATTTTTCCACTTCCTGCGAGCCGAGGTCTTCGAAGGCAAAGGTTGAGCCCATGAACGGACCGGACTTGTTGCGCGAACTGATGCGTTTGACTTTTTTCAGTGCGGGCAGGTAAAGCCATTGATCATCCGGCTCGAGTCCGTGGGTATAGGTCAGCATTTTGGTGCCTTTGACATCAGCCGGCTGATCAAACACAGACAGAGTTTTATCACCGTCATTCTCCACTTCAAGCGTATGCATCCGAATCACGCGGGTTGAAGTATCGCCCGATTTATTTTTAAGTGTCATCACCATGTCGGCGGTGAAATCGGTAAACCCCTTGTCGTAGGCTTTTGCCGCTTGCGCAATTTCGAGTCCTTTTTCTGCGGCTGTCTGCGCCTGACTCAATCCCGGGATCGTTAACATCACGACCATAAAAGTAACTATTTTAATCATTGTCTTTGTCCTTGCCATCGAGGGCCATTAACAGCGGGGGTAATAGTAAAAAGTCGGCAACGATCGCAAACACAATCGTGACTGCGGTCATAAACGCCATATTGGAATTCAACGCAAATGCAGAAAAGGTCAGTACCGTGAATCCGGCAATCAACACCATCGAAGTGACTACCAGTGCGAGCCCGACCGTATTAAACGCATAACGTACCGCGTCCTGGGCATCGAGACCTTTTTCACGTCTTGCACGCAGGTACTTGCTCAGAAAATGCACCGTGTCGTCTACCACGATACCGAGCGTCATGCCAGTCACGACCGACAGGGCCAACCCGATCTGCCCCACCGCAATACCCCAGGCGCCGAAAGCAAGCGCGGCAGGTATCAGGTTTGGTATCAGGCTCAGCATTCCGATTTTGATCGATTTCAACGCGAAAATAAGGATGATCGAAATCAGAACCAATGCCACCGTCGTGCCCAGCAGCATACTTTTAATATTTCGTTCACCGATATTACTGAACATGATGGTAGGACTGGCACCCTCTTTTTGCATACTGACCGGTGAATTGTCACGTAACCATTGCTGCGCACGTTTCTCCAGTGCGAGCACCGTTTTGGTGGTCATGTTGTATAACATCACCGTCATCCGGGTGGCCGATTTATCGATATTCAACTGATTGTTGAGATCGAGGCCATAGGGCAATGACATTTCATACAACAGCAGATATTGCGCCGCCAGTTCACGTTCTTCGGGGAGCCGGTACCAGGCCGGGTCGTCCCCGTGCATGCTCTTGTTGAGCCTTTTGAAGGTATCGGTAATGACGTTGACGTGGATAACTTCTGCCTGGTCGCGATACCAGTTGGCGAAGTTTTCAACGTTCTGCTGAAATTCGGGATCGCTGACACCGCCATCAATGCCCGATTCGAGCGAATAGTCGACCAGGTAGAGACCACTCAGGTTAGCCGATGCGAAATCTGCATCGCGGCGGAATTCGATTCGCTCGGAGAAATATTTGACGAAGTCATCGTTCAATTCGTTTTTGGGTATAAACGAAATCAGCAATATGCTGGCCAGTCCCATCCCGACCAGTAGCTTGCCACGGCGTCTAATGACGAATTCGGCCAGATTTTGCATCATCCGGTTGGAAGCTGTCTCTTTAACCTGCTGCCTACCCGGCATCAGCATCATCGCGGCCGGCAGGAAGGTGACACTCAGGACAAAGGCAACCATCACGCCCATTGCGACAATATTACCGAGGTCACGAAAAGGCGGCGCATCGGAAAAATTCATACTCATAAATCCGATCGCGGTAGTGATGCTGGTCAGGAACACAGGTTGCAGATTGATCCGAATGCTGTCGATCATCGAAGCCTCGCGCGCTTCACCCTTTTGCCGCGCCTGAATGTAATTCATCAATACATGAACACTATCGGCAATCGCCATGGTAGGAATGATCATGACTGCAGAAAACGACGGAGGGGTCAGTGCAATGCCGAGCCAGCCCGCCATACCCATCGCGCCCATGATCGAAAAAATGATGACGAAGAAGGTGGTGATGGTGCCGGCAAACCCTCGAACCCAGAAATACAGTACTACCATAAACAGCAGCAACATCAACGGGAACAGGGTCGACATATCGTATTGGCTGGCTTCAGGGAAAGCCTGATTCATCATCGTAATGCCGGTCAGCTTTACGTCGATAGCAGGAAATGTCTGCATGAACTCGGCTTTCAGCGCGCGCACAAAGGTAATTACTTGCGGATTTTCGACCGTCTGATCGATGCCCGGTAGTTCAATTGTGATATTGACTCCGGTGACATGCGCTCGCGGCGAAACCAGGCGATTGACCAGTACCGGCTCATTCAATGCGATTTCGCGAATTCGCAATAAATCGGCTTTATTCAGGTTTTCAGGTTCGTAGGCAAGATCTTCGACCAGCAGGTCATCTCCCTCGGCCGAAGTATTCTGATAGTTACTCAGGCTTTCAACGCGGGTCGAGTAAGGTGTTTCCCAGGCGCGTTCAGTTAACCAGGCTACTGCAATCAGAGTGTCACGAGTGAATACCTGGTTATCTTCGGGCACCAGTACAAACATGACATTATCGTTTTTGGAGTATGTGTCCTGCAGGTTTTCAAAGGCCACCAACTGCGGATTGTCATCGCCAAAAAATACACGGTAATCATTGGTAAAAGTCAGGTATTGTGCACCGACAGCCATCGCCATAATCCAGACAAGCGACAGAATGACGGTGGTAATTTTGTTGCGCAGGATAAATTCCGCGTATCGCTTTGCCATTATTGGTTTCCTGGTTGGGTTCTAATTAGATTTAAAAATTGGGTCAGCCCTGCGCCGCAGTGATATAGCTTGTCGAGATTCCGTGAAACCTTCGCAGCACTCAGACTACCTTCCAAAATTGCAGCCATTGTGACGGCCATGGTGTAGGGATCGACTTCATCGATAATCAATCCATTTTGCCTGGCTTGAATCAATACATCGGCGATCGATTGATGCCATTTTTCATAAATGGCGGCCAGTCGAGTTCTAAAACCCTCGTCGATTGGGGCCATTTCCTGGGCTAGCACGGATAGCGGGCATCCGAGTTCGATATCGGTCATCGAAAATGCATCCCCTGCACCCTGGATAAATGCGATAAACCCATCGATGGGATCACCAAAATGTTCCAGTGGCTGGATAAAGTTCAAATGAATACGTTGGGCAATAACTTCGTCCACGACCGCGTAACCGAGTTCCAGCTTGTTGGGAAAATGGTGATACAGTGCGCCCTTGGTGACGCCGGTACGGGCCAGAATATTGCTCAGGCTGGCAGACTGAAAGCCATTGACATGAATTTCCTTGTAAGCCGCAAACAATAGTTGGCCACGGGTATCCAGTTCGGTTTCTTCGAGAGGCCGCCACCAGTAAACATCGTTATCGCTTAAATCGTTCATGGGTTCATCCATACCATTTGGTATGGATGTATAATACCAACCGGTATGGATGTCAATAAAATTTATGTAACCGGAGCCCATTTCAAACAGTATTTACGTCTTTCCCGCGCATACCCCCGTCTTTCCCGCGCAGGCGGGAATCTTACAACGCGCCTCCTTAGTAAGGTCCCCGCCTGCGCGGGGATGACGGAGTAATAGCGCGGGGATGACACCGGCAGGGTGCTTAAATCGCGACGATCATGCGCACGGCGTCAAGGCGTAGACGGGCCTGTTGCAGTGCATTGTCAAACTGCTCCAGCTGCTCGCGGAAAAACTGAATTTCATCGTCGCGCACACCCGGGTTGACCTTTCGCAGTGCCAACAATCGATCGACTTCGTGCCCCATCAGCGTATGTCCTTTGTCGCGTGCAGCGGCAATCAAATCAGGCACCTGAGACTCGGCCAACGATTCTGCCTGTGCCAGCATCCGGGTTAATTCGGCCTGGCGTGCCTTGACCACCTTGATCGCCGTATCCTGATCCACCCTTTGAATCTGAGCGCCGTCGAGCTGTAACTGTGGATGATCTTTCCCCGCTTCATCAATCACAACGCGAATACTGGAGTTCGGAAAATAGCGCTCATTGTGGCTACGATGGTCATCGCTGAAATCCATCAGGAAATGACATTCAGCCATCACAGTACCGGCTGTTACGCCACTGTTTTTGATTGCGATCAGCGCGGTATTGCCGAACTCGCTACTCAGTATCATATCCATTGCATTGCGCACGAAAGGATGTTCCCAACTGAGAAAGTGTAAATCTTCGTTGGCCAGCGCCGCACTACGATCATAGGTTACGGTCATGCCATCATCCGCTAGCCCCGGCATCGGTGTGAGCATGTTATCCCCCGGTGTAATCACCCATTGTTCTGGACCACGAATTTCGCTATCGACGCCATAACAGTCGTAGATTCGCTCCATGAAACCGAACAAATCGAATTCACGCTCGCTTTGCATTGCTTCATCGGTCAACGTTGCGGCAACGCGTGGACGGCAGGAATTAATTTCGAGCAGTCGATCCCGACCCTGCTGTAGTTCCAGGTTAAGCTGATCATGTAATTGCCGGGTCTGATCGATGAAATCATCCAGGGGCTGGGACGGGGCATCGAGAAATTGCTGTAATTCCAGGCGCGTATTCAAATATACCTGATGTCCGGCGGGACAGGTCTGCGCAAACGCGTCCAGCCCGTCGTGATACCAGCGGAATAACACCTGTCGTGCACTTCCGACCAGATAAGGGACATGGATCTTGATGACCGCGTTCTGTCCAATCCGGTCGAGTCGGCCGATTCGTTGCTCAAGCAGGTCCGGATTACGCGGCAGGTCATACAAAACCAGGTGATGCGCAAACTGGAAGTTTCGACCTTCGCTACCAATTTCAGAGCAAATCAATACCTGTGCGCCGTCTTCCCGATCAGAAAACCATGCGGCAGCGCGATCCCGCTCAAGCAGTGACATATGCTGGTGAAATTGAGCTGCACTAATTCCAAATTGCTGCCTTAACCCCGCTACCAAATCTAGCACCGTGTCGGCGAGAGCCGTTATTACCAATACTTTGCTATCGCGCTTTTCGCGCAAAAACTGTCCCAACCATTCGAAATACGAGTCCCCTTCCCCCGGTGATAGTGCAGCCGGTAATACTTCCCTTTGAGGAAATCCCTTCACCCCATGCCGGGTGTTACGAAACAGTACCCGCCCGGTACCGTGTTGATCCAGCAGATCTTCTAGCTCAGCTTCCCGCCCAGGTTCCTGCAACAAATCTTCCGCCTGCTGCGCTAACGCCCGATACCCACTTTCCTGTTGTAAAAAATGATCGAGATCGCTAAATCGGTCCGGATCCAGCAACCGCAGCCGGGCAAAATGACTTTCCTTTCCGAGTTGTTCCGGAGTCGCGGTCAAAAGCAACAATCCGAGCGTGTTTTGCGCCAGGTTTTCGACCAGCGTGTACTCCGGGCTCGCGGCTTCGCTGGTCCACAGTAAATGATGCGCTTCATCAACCACTAACAGGTCCCAGTCTCCCTCAATAGCTTCGCCGGCACGGACAGGATTCTGTACCAGGAATTCGAGGCTGCACAGGACCAGTTGCTCGCAATGGAATGGATTGTCGCTATCATCAACTTCGCCTTCATCCGCGTCATCGGCGGCAAAACGGGCTTCATCGAATATACTGAACATCAGGTTGAATCGACGCAGCATTTCCACCAACCACTGATGTATCAGCGATTCAGGCACCACGATCAGCACTCGACGTGCGCGTTCCAGTAGCAATTGCTGATGTAATATCAATCCGGCCTCAATCGTTTTGCCGAGACCAACTTCATCGGCCAACAATACCCGGGGCGCGTAACGTTGTGAGACTTCGTGGGCGATATAAAGCTGATGCGCGATCAAACTGGTGCGGCAACCGGCTAGGCCGTATACCGGCGACTGATGTAACCGATTATTGATTTCACGGGTTTTGCAACGCAGAGTAAACCATTTGTTGCGGTCGATTTGCGCGTTAAGTAACCTTTCAGCAGGCTGATTGAGCTGCAGGAAATGGCTCAATCGCCCCTCGGGAAAATCGACCAGTGATCCCTGTTCATTTTCACAATGGTAGAGTATGAGGCCGGCATTTTCCTGCAGCGCGAGAATTTTCAGCAAATCGCCCGACTGGGTTTCGATCCATTCTCCGATGCGGAACCTGACTCGCGTCAAGGGGGCGTCAGCGCGAGCATAAATTCGCGTTTCACCGGTTGCTGGAAATACAATGCTGACGGTACGATGCTCGATTTCGATTGCCATGCCGAGTCCGAGGTGGAGTTCGGCCGCGCTTATCCAGCGTTGTCCAATTACAAAATCCTGCATCAAAATTCCTGTCGAAGTTGCACGTCAAAAATCGCGCGCGATTATAACAGCCAGCCTCGCTTTTCCCCACCGCCATTTGTCGATAGGTACAAATTAATTGCATGAAACCCTTCAAGGCTTGCAGTTGTGTTTCTTCTTGAACAGAATACGCGCATGATTCCTGTCGACAAAAATGGCTACTTCATCACCGGTTCGGATACCGATGTCGGTAAAACCTATATCGCCTGTCAAATAGTGCAGCAGCTAGTTCAAATGCAGATCGAAGTCGAAACGCGCAAGCCAGCCGAGTCAGGTTGTAAGCCAGGTCCTGATGGCGAATGGGTGACCCATGACGCAGCGGCCTTGCAACTTGCAAACAACGGCCAGGAGAGCATCGAAGAAATCTGCGGATATCGTTTCCGGGCAGCACTAGCACCCCATCGTGCCGCGCGACTCGAAGGAAAATCAATAGCGATTGAAGATTTACTTCAGGCTTGCCAACGAAATCACAGCAATCATTGTCTGATCGTCGAAGGCGCAGGCGGGTTTTATTCCCCGCTGGCTGAAAACGGATTAAACGCCGATCTCGCCAGCTTGCTCCAGTTACCGGTTATTGTTGTCGTCAATGATCGTATCGGCGCCGTAAATCAGGCGCTGATGACCATTCAGGCAATCGAAAATTATCATTTACGCGTCGCCGCAATTATTCTTAACCAGGCAGGCTCCGAGTTCGACAAAGAAATGGATAACCTGGCCGATCTGGCTAGCCACTGCGACTATCCACTATTAGGTTGCGGTTATAACGAAAAGCTAGGTCAGATTTTTGAAGACCTTGATACCCAGACCAAATTATAGCTTTGGAGTATCTCTAAAAACGCGCTTTTGCAGCGATTGCCGGGACAATATTAATCTGGCTAGGCGACAAACTTCGGCATATTGCCGACTTCGACAATTTTCATCGCGTTAGTACCACCCCCGGTCCCCATCAGGTCGCCTTTCGTAATAATGACCAGATCCCCGTCTTCGATGGTATCGCGCTTGAGCATCAATTCGACCGCTTCCTGGTTGGCTTCGGCGTGATTAGTATGCACGGTCGGAAAATACACCGGAAATACACCGCGATAGAGATTGACCTTGCGATTGGTCGATTCATGGCGCGATAGCGCGTAGATCGGAATGCTGGAACTGATTCGCGACATCCACAAGGCGGTCGATCCGGATTCAGTTAGCGAGGCGATTGCCCTTACCTTGAGGTGGTTCGCGGTGTACATGGTTGCCATCGCGATGGCTTCGTCGACCTGGGTAAAGGTGGTATCGAGTCGATGTTTTGATTTGGCTGCGCGATCCTGCTTTTCCGCATTGATACAGATATCTGACATCGCGAGCACTGTCTGACTGGGATAGGCACCGGTCGCCGTTTCAGCAGATAGCATGACCGCATCGGTGCCATCGAGCACTGCGTTGGCAACGTCGAAAACTTCGGCACGGGTGGGTACCGGGCTTTCCCGCATCGACTCCATCATCTGGGTCGCGGTAATGACGACACAATTCATCGCACGCGCTTTTTTTATAATCTGTTTTTGTATGGCGGGTAAATTGGCGTCGCCAACCTCAACCCCAAGATCACCGCGCGCTATCATGACAGCATCCGAGGCTTCAATAATCGCTTCCAGATTATCCAGCGCCTCCGCTCTTTCAATCTTGGCGACCACACCCCCGTCTCCACCGGCTTCACGCAGCAATTCACGGGCATAATGTATATCATCAGCCGTGCGCGGGAAGGAAACCGCAATGTAATCAGCACCAATTTTCGCGGCGGTTACGATATCGGCTTTATCCTTTTCAGTCAGCGCGTCAGCGGACAGACCACCACCCTTCAAATTGATGCCTTTGCTGTTGGAAAGTTTACCGCCAACCACTACCTGACAGTTGATTTTTCCGCTGTCGATCGAGCTTACCTGTAACACAATACGACCGTCGTCCAGGACCAGCATATCTCCGGAATTCACATCGCCAGCCAACGGTTTGTAAGTGACACCTACCCTGTCTTCGTCTCCGGCATCGGCAGGACAGTTAATATCGAGACAAAACGACCCACCATTGACCAACTTGACTTCGCCTTGCTTAAATTTTTCGATTCTAATTTTAGGACCTTGCAAATCGGCCAGAATGGCGACATATCGCTGCAATTTACGCGCAACTTTCAATACCTGATCGGATCGATTTTCATGCTCGGACGCAGTGCCATGGGAAAAGTTAAGCCGCACCACGTCGACGCCCGCCTTTAACAGCCCTTCGATATCGGCCTCGGACTCGGTCGCCGGACCGAGGGTTGCAACAATCTTGGTTCTACGTACTACCGCTCTCATAGTCCTGACACCTCTGTTCCAGCATGACCACCGCGGGCAAGCTCTTGCCTTCCAGAAACTCCAGAAAGGCGCCACCTCCGGTTGAAATATATGAAATTTCCTGGGTAATTCCATATTTGTCCACCGCCGCCAACGTATCACCACCACCGGCAATCGAAAAAGCCGGAGAAGCCGCAATCGCTTCGGATAAAACCCGGGTTCCGTTAGCAAACTGATCGAATTCAAAAACCCCCACCGGTCCGTTCCAGACTATAGTCGCGGCTTTTTGCAGGATTTTCGCAAATCGGTCCGCGGTTTGCGGGCCGATATCGAAAATCATGTCATCGTCCCCGACTTCGGACACTGGCTTGATTTCTGCCACAGCTGCGGGTGAAAACTCCTTACCACAAACCACATCGGTCGGAATCGGAATTTCCCCACCCTGTTCCCGTGCGGATGACATTAGTCGCCGCGCCTCTGTGATCAGGTCGGGTTCCATTAATGAACGTCCGACATTATAACCAGCGGCGGCAAGAAAGGTGTTGGCAATACCGCCACCGGGTATCAATTGATCGACAATTCCGCAAAGCGAATCAAGAACGGTGAGCTTGCTTGACACCTTGGATCCACCGACGACTGCCACCACAGGGCTTTTCGGTTTATCCAGCGCCATTGCCAGCGCTTCCAGTTCCGCCGTTAACAACGGCCCGGCACAGGCCATCGATGCATAACGACCCACCCCCTCGGTTGAAGCCTGGGCGCGGTGCGCGGTTCCGAAAGCATCCATTACATAGATATCGCAAAGTGCCGCATATTTTCGCGACAGGGTTTCATCGTTTGCCTTTTCGCCGCGGTTAAAGCGAACGTTTTCTAGCAACACAACTTCGCCGTTTTGAAGCTCGGGGGGATTTTCAAGATAGTCGCTGACCAGGATTACCGATTTCCCCAACGCATTGCCCAACGTGTCGGCCACCGGTTGCAACGAATATTGTGCGTCAGGGGAACCTTCCTCGGGCCGACCCAGATGCGACATGATCATTAACCGGGCACCTGCGTCGATACACATCCTGATCGCGGGCAACGAAGCCTTGATGCGTTGATCGCTGGTAACCGCACCATTACTGACCGGCACATTCAAATCCTGGCGGATTAAAACGCGTTTGCCGGCCAACGCCTGGTCGACCAATTTCAGAACTGGCATAGTTAACACTTGCTAAAAAACTACGTGGCGGCGATAACCCGTGCCATTTCTACCACCTTGCACGAATATCCCCATTCGTTGTCGTACCACGAAATCAGCTTTACGAAAGTCTCGTCCATCTGAATTCCGGCCTCTGCATCAAAAGTCGAAGTGCAGGATTCACCACGGAAGTCGGTTGAAACGACCTTCTCTTCGGTATAGGCAAGCACACCTTTCATCGAGCCTTCAGATGCGGATTTCATCGCTGCACAAATTTCTTCGTAGCTGGTTTTTTTCTCCAGCTCAACTGTTAAATCGACTACCGATACGTCTGAAGTCGGCACCCGAAAAGCCATTCCGGTCAACTTGCCATTGAGAACCGGCAATACCTTGCCGACCGCTTTGGCCGCACCCGTTGAAGAGGGAATAATATTCTCAAGAATTCCGCGTCCGCCGCGCCAGTCTTTATTTGACGGGCCATCAACCGTTTTCTGGTTGGCCGTTGCCGCATGTACCGTGGTCATCAAGCCGCGTTTCAGGCCAAAATTATCATTGATAACCTTCGCGATGGGGGCGAGGCAATTAGTCGTGCAGGAAGCGTTAGAGATGATAGCCTCACCATTGTAGACATCGTCGTTAACCCCAAACACAAACATCGGGGTATCGTCTTTGGAGGGTGCCGACATGATGACTTTCCTGGCACCCGCATCGATGTGCTTCTGAGCGGTTTCTTTAGTCAGAAACAATCCGGTGGATTCGACAACCACATCAACGTCAAGATCACCCCATTTCAATTCGCTCGGATCTCTTTCGGCGGACAAACGAATATTTTTACCCTTGACGATCAAAGTGCTACCTTCGACAGAAATATCGCCATCAAATTTTCCATGTACCGAGTCATGCTTGAGCATGTAAGCCAGGTACTCCGGGTCAAGCAGGTCGTTGATGCCCACGACTTCGACATCGTCAAAATCCTGTGAAGCGCGAAATACCATACGTCCAATTCGACCAAAGCCATTAATACCAATGCGTATTGTCATCTGTGTCTCCTGTGAGAGTTGAGGAACCATCTGGTTGCAAAGACAACCAGGATCACGGTTCTGAAATTTCTAATCTTTGCCTAACAGGCTAGTGTTCTTTCAACATGATAATTGCGAGTTCAGTTAGCTTGTCTGGGTTCGCGGCAAGGCGTGCCTCGCAGGCAATGGCCGTACCCTTGTCAAGAGGCACAACGCAGTTCGTGGACCCAGACAAGCTAACCCGCAGGGCGTTCCTGTGGTGTCCCGCAACCGCGTTGCAATGCTTGACAAGGGTACGGCCATTGCCTGCGCACCGCGCCTTGTTGCGAAACACCACAGGAACGCTGAACCCGTAATTATCATTTTGAAAGAACACTGGTAACCGCTTCGACTACTTTGCCCACGGTAAAACCGAAATAGGAAAACAATTCTTTAGCCGGTGCCGATTCGCCGAAGGTGTCGATACCGATAACAATGCCATCGAGACCGACATATTTGTACCAGCCACCACTGACTGCAGCTTCAACCGCAATACGCGCGCTGACTCCCGGAAGCAATACCGAGTCACGATACTCCTGCGATTGCCGGTCAAACTCGGTGGTACTCGGCATAGACACCACGCGGATCCTTTCATTCTCAAGTGTTTCCGAAGCAACTGCCGCAATCGCAAGTTCGACTTCGGAACCAGTAGCGATAATGATAACTTCCGGGCTACCTTCACAATCCCGCAGAATGTACCCACCCTTTTCAATGGCTTCGATCCGCTCCGCAGTTCGAGTTTGATGGGGTAACCCCTGACGCGAGAAGATCAGGCAACTTGGACCGTCGCGACGTTCGATTGCCGCCTTCCAGCAAACAGCCGTTTCCACCGTGTCACAGGGGCGCCAGACCGAAAGATTCGGAATCAGGCGCAGACTGGGGATGTGTTCAACTGCCTGATGTGTCGGGCCGTCTTCACCCAGACCGATTGAATCGTGGGTATAAACGAAAATGCTCTGAATTTTCATCAATGCCGCCAGGCGAACCGCGTTACGGGCATAATCGGAGAAAACCAGGAAGGTGGCGCCAAATGGAATAAAACCACCGTGCAGCACGATTCCATTCATCATTGCCGACATGCCAAACTCGCGCACACCATAGTGAACGTAATTGCCTTTCATCGAGTTTGGGCTAACCGGTTGAAAGCCGGACCATTCGGTACCATTCGAGCCACCCAGATCAGCGGAACCCCCAAACAGTTCCGGTAGTAACGGGCTAAAGGCTTCGATCGCAGCCAGCGAAGCCTGTCGAGTCGCTTTGACTTCTGCGGCCTGGTCGACCTGACTGATATAATCCTGGGCAGCCTGTTGCCAGTTTTCGGGCAGGTCGCAATTAATACGACGTTCAAATTCCGCCGCCAGTTGCGGATGCTCGTTACGGTAGGCAACGAATTTCTGCTTCCAGTCATCTTCCTGTTTCTGGCCGGAGTTTCGATGATCCCAGCCCCGATACACTTCATCGGGAATTTCAAAAGCTTCGTGTTCCCAGCCGAGTTCGACCCGGGTCAGTGCAACTTCTTCTTCGCCCAGAGCCGCTCCATGACAGGCATGACCACCGGCCTTGTTGGGCGAACCATAACCGATGATGGTTTTACAGCAAATCAACGACGGTTTACCGGTAATCGCCCGTGCAGCGTCGATGGCTATCTTGATTTCATCCGCATCATGGCCATCCACTTCGACTACATGCCAGCCGTAAGCTTCAAAACGTTTGGGGGTATCGTCCAGAAACCAGCCTTCTACCTTGCCGTCGATCGATATGCCATTGTCATCCCAGAAAGCAATTAATTTGCCAAGACCCAGGGTGCCAGCCAGTGAACAGGCTTCGTGGGAGATACCTTCCATCATGCAGCCATCACCGAGGAATGCGTAGGTGAAATGATCGACGATTTGAAAATCGTCGGTATTGAACTCGTTTGCGAGCACTCGCTCAGCGATCGCCATCCCCACCGCATTGCTAATGCCCTGGCCCAGCGGCCCGGTAGTGGTTTCAATTCCTGGTGCATAGCCATGCTCGGGATGACCGGGAGTTTTGGAATGGAGCTGCCGAAAATTCTTCAAATCTTCAATCGATAACTCGTATCCAGTCAAATGTAAAACCGAGTAAGGCAGCATCGAACCATGCCCATTGGACATCACAAACCGATCGCGATCGATCCAGTCCGGATTCGCCGGGTTGTGCTGCATAAATTCGCTATAGAGGACCTCTGCGATATCAGCCATCCCCATCGGAGCGCCGGGATGCCCGGAATTCGCCCTTTGCACAGCATCCATAGATAACGCCCGAATAGCATTGGCAAGCGTTTTACGTGATGACATTATAGCTCCCGGCAACGAGCCCACTCTCGTAAGCTCTTGATTTAAAATGGATAACTCTAATCAATCTGTTTCATTTCCCGCAACTATGAGGGCCAGGTATGGCTCAATCTGCCGCGCTCCAAATACGAAGCGCGCTATTCTCTCGTAAATGCAAAATGACAGCAACACCAAAAATTTTTATGCTTATCCCGCTTCAGTATATCGATGACCGAAAAATGCATTGGAGGGAATCTATGGATTTGGTCGAAAGCATGGCATTTTAATTTGCCTTACCTATAATGCGTTTTTCCAGTTAGCATTGAGGCGTTTAAATGTCGGGTTCATACATCTTCACTTCCGAGTCGGTTTCGGGCGGACATCCGGATAAGATGGCGGATCAAATTTCGGATGCTGTCCTCGATGCGGTGCTAGAGCAGGACCACCGGTCGCGGGTAGCCTGCGAAACCCTGGTCAAAACC